>JAVEVA010000032.1:16403-33979 GCA_034005275.1 Thauera sp.
AAAATAATGAACCAGAGAGAACAACCTCTCGGCAGCGCGACTCAGCTGCCGTGACGTTTGCGATAGTTTTCGAGGAAACGGGCAACGCGGCCGACCGCATCGCGCAGCTCGTCTTCGTAAGGCAGGAAGACCAGGCGGAAATGCTGGTTGTCGGGATAATTGAATCCTGAGCCCTGCACCAGCAGCACGCGCTCTTCTTCCAGCAGCTCGGTGATGAAAGCCTGATCATCGGCAATCGGATACAGCGCCGGATCAAGCCTGGGGAACATGTAGAGCGTCGCCTGCGGCTTGACGCAGCTCACGCCGGGAATGGCGGTAAGCAGCTTCCAGGCCAGATCACGCTGACGGCGCATGCGCCCGCCTTCGCCGACCAGCTCGTCAATGCTCTGATAGCCGCCGAGCGCAGTCTGAATGGCGAACTGACCGGGCACATTGGCACACAGACGCATCGAAGCCAGCATGTTGAGCCCTTCGATGTAATCACTGGCGCGGCGCTTGTCACCGCACACCACCATCCAGCCGGCCCGATAGCCGCAGGAGCGGTAGTTCTTCGACAGACCGTTGAAGATGATGGTGAGCACGTCTTCGGACAGCGCAGCAGCCGAAGTGTGCTTGATCCCGTCATACAACACCTTGTCATAGACTTCGTCGGCATACAGAATCAGATCAAATTCGCGCGCCAGCGCGATGATCTTCTTCAGTGTCTCGTCGGAATACACCACCCCGGTCGGGTTATTGGGGTTGATGATGACGATCGCGCGGGTATTGGCGTTGATCCTGGCGCGCATGTCGTCCAGATCCGGCTGCCAGCCTTTGCTCTCGTCACACAGGTAGTGCACCGGCTTGCCACCGGACAAGCTCACCGCTGCGGTCCACAGCGGATAGTCGGGCGCCGGCACCAGCACTTCGTCACCGACATCAAGCAAGGCGTTCATCGCCATCACGATCAGCTCGGAAACGCCGTTGCCGATGTAGATGTCTTCGATATCGACGCCCTTGATGCCTTTTTCCTGGGTGTAATGCATCACCGCCTTGCGGGCGGAGAAAATTCCTTTCGAATCCGAGTAACCGGCCGAGTTGGGCAGGTTGCGAATCATGTCGCGCTGGATTTCATCGGGCGCATCAAAACCGAACGGCGCCAGATTGCCGATATTGAGCTTGATGATCTTGTGCCCTTCCTCCTCCATCTGCTTGGCACGGGTGAGCACTGGCCCACGGATGTCGTAGCAGACATCGGCCAGTTTGGCCGACTTGCGAATCGGGCGCGGTGCAACGGCAGGAGCCGCCACCGCCGCCGCCGCGGCTTGCGGCCGGGTTTCGGGATCGGTTTGGGGGCGTTCGACTGTCTTCACCGCATTCATGATCAAATTCCTGCAAAATGGCTGAAAGCGACAGGAGCAATTGCCCCTGCCATGGAAAAGATTGCTATCTTAGCCCTGCTGCCGCACTGCGGCAATTTTCCCGTGAGTGGCTCCGGACGGCCGCGCTGAGTCGCGCGGTCCGCCGGTCTTCCTCTCCCCTGCCTGCCCGAAGCTGCTGATCATGAAACTGCACCAGGATGTTCATCTTTCGCTCAACACCATCAGTGCCTACGAGGATGATCATGTCGTCATCCACCGCACCCGGCACAGCGGCAATCTGATTGTCACCGCCGATGCAGTGCTGCCCGGCTGGGCCAGCACTGCCAGCGCCGATCCGGCCAGCCTGAACAAGGCCGACATTGAATATCTGCTCGGCCTGCAACCTCAGCTGGTGATTTTCGGCACCGGCAAGCGCCAGCGCTTCGGCAGCCCGGCGCTATTGCGGCCACTGATCGAGGCACGCATCGGCTACGAGTTCATGGATCTCGCCGCCGCCTGCCGCACTTACAATATCCTCGTTGCCGAAGGCCGTGCCGTTGCGCTCGCCCTGCTGCATGAAAGCAGCGAACCGCTCGGCAACGAGCAAGCACAGCAAACCCCAAGGAATTTCCCCTGATGACCACTTCTCCCGATTTCAGCCTGCCCGCCACTGCCGAAACCACCGTCAGCCTGGCCGCCCTGCATGGACGCAAGGTGGTGCTGTTCTTCTACCCCAAGGACAACACCCCCGGCTGCACCAATGAAGCACGTGATTTCAACGAACTGCTCGGCGACTTCAAGGCCGCTGGCTGCGAAGTGTTCGGCATCAGCCGCGACAGCCTGCGCAGCCACGAAAACTTCAAGGCCAAGCTCGGCCTGGAGTACGAGCTGATTTCCGACCAGGAAGAAGTGGCCTGCGAAATTTTCGGCGTGATCAAGGTCAAGAACATGTATGGCAAGCAAGCGCGCGGCATCGAGCGCAGCACCTTCCTGCTCGATGAAAACGGCCAGCTGGCGCGTGAATGGCGCGGCGTGAAGGTTGCCGGCCACGCGGCGGAAGTGCTGGCCGCCGTGCAATCCCTGTAATCATTCCGGTCGCGTCGGCGGCCTTCAGTCTGACCGACTTCAGCCCTACATTCAGACTCAATTCAGACCTTTCAGATCCTCTTCCTGCGGAGCAGATGCCATGGCCACCACTCAATCCGGCAGCAAGACTCAAGCCACTTCAGCGCAAGCTGCCTCCGGCAAAAAGCGCAAAGCCTGCAATCCGGGCACCCGTGACCCGAAATGGCAAGGTTGCAAGCTGTTCGTCATCGACACCAATGTGCTGATGCACGATCCGACCAGCCTCTACCGCTTCGAGGAGCACGATCTCTACCTGCCGATGATGACGCTGGAAGAGCTCGATCACAACAAGAAGGGCATGACCGAAGTGGCGCGCAACGCCCGCCAGGCCAGCCGCAGCCTGGATGAGATCGTCAGCAGCGCGCCCAATGGCATTGATGAAGGCATCGAACTCGCCACCGCCTCGCGCGGCCTGGCCAGCGGCCGCCTGTTCCTGCAGACCCGGGCGATCGACAGCAATCTGCCCGCAGCGCTCCCCACCTCACGGGCCGACAATCAGCTGCTGGCCGTGGTGATGCACCTCGCCGACAGCCAGCCGACGCGCGAAGTGGTGCTGGTCTCGAAAGACATCAACATGCGCATCAAGGCGCGTGCGCTCGGTCTCGCCGCCCAGGACTACTTCAACGACAAGGTGCTCGAGGACAGCGATCTGCTGTACGCCGGCAGCCGGGCCCTGCCGGAGGATTTCTGGGAAGAGCACGGTCGCGGCATGGAGTCGTGGAAGGAAGAAGGCCACACCTGGTATCGCCTCGGCGGCCCGCTCGCCAGTGAATTGCTGCGCAACGAGTTCGTCTACGAGAGCAGCGGCGACAACCCCCTGCAGGCCAGGGTGTCCGCCGTGGAAGAAGGCAAGCTGGTGCTGCAGAGCGTGGTGGACTACAGCCACCAGAAGAACAGCGTGTGGGGGATCACCGCCCGCAACCGCGAGCAGAACTTCGCCCTCAATCTGCTGATGGATCCGGAAATCGATCTGGTCACCCTGCTCGGTCAGGCCGGCACCGGCAAGACTCTGCTCACCCTCGCCGCCGGCCTCGCCCAGGTGCTCGACACCAAGCGCTACGCCGAAATCATCATGACCCGGGTCACGGTCTCGGTTGGCGAGGACATCGGCTTCCTGCCCGGCACCGAAGAGGAAAAGATGGCGCCGTGGATGGGCGCGCTCGAAGACAACCTCGAAGTCCTCAACGGCAGCGGCGGCGAAGGTGGTGACTGGGGTCGTCAGGCCAGCGCCGACCTGATCCACAACCGCATCAAGATCAAGAGTCTGAACTTCATGCGCGGTCGCACCTTCCTCAACAAATTCCTCATCATCGACGAAGCGCAGAACCTGACGCCGAAGCAGATGAAAACCCTCATCACCCGCGCCGGCCCCGGCACCAAAGTCGTCTGCCTGGGCAATATCGCCCAGATCGACACCCCCTACCTCACCGAAGGCTCTTCCGGCCTCACTTTCGTCGTTGACCGCTTCAAGGGCTGGCCGCACTCCGGCCACATCACCTTGCAGCGCGGCGAGCGCTCGCGGCTGGCGGATTTCGCCTCCGAAGTGCTTTGATGCCGCTTCACTCTGTCCCTGCACTGTCTCCGCCCTGACCGATTGCCATGACTGCCACCGCTGCCGATCTGCTCAATGGTGCCCACGCCAGCTTTCTGCGCCGCTTTGCCCCGTTCAGTACCCTCGAGGCCGAAGCCTTCGACTTTCTCGTCGATCGTCTCAGCCTCAGCTTCCACCCTCGCGGCAGCGCCTTGCTCACCCCGGCAATGGGTGCTCCGCGCCAGCTCCACATCCTCCAGCGCGGCAAAGTGCAGGTCCGCGACACCAACGGTGCGGTGGACAGTGCCAGCGCGCCACTCGCCGCCGGCGACTGCTTTCCGATTGGCGCGCTCAGCGCCCAGCGCCCGTCCACCCATAGCTACATCGCCCTCGAAGACTGCTACACCCTCCAGCTCGAAGCGGACGACTTTACCTGGCTGATGCAGCACAGCCCGGTTTTTCACGCCTTCTGCACCCACTACGTCGCCAGCCTGCTCAACCAGTCGCGTCAGCAACTGCAGGCATTGTTCGCCCAGCGCGCTGCCGAACAGCAGAGCATGGCCACCGTCCTTGGCCGACTGGTCAAGCCCTGTCCGCAGCGCGTCAGCCCCGATACCGCCACCCGCAGCGCACTGGAACTGATGCACGAACACCAGCTGCGCTACATGGTGGTGGTTGACGAAGCCAGCCGCCCGCTGGGCATCCTCACCCAAAGTGATCTGCTGCCGCGGGTGATTCTCAACGGCGCCGACCTGTCACGGCCGGTGAGCGAGGTGATGACCGCCAACCCCTACCTGCTCAGCGATGCCGCCACCGCCTATGACGCAGCCCTGCAGATGGCTACCCACGCCATCCACCACCTGCTGGTCGTGGATGGCGAAGGTGCTTTCATCGGTGTGGTATCCGAACGCGACCTGTTCGCCGTCCAGCGCATCGGCCTGCATCAGCTGCGCGCCGGCATCGAAAGCGCCGGCGACCTCGTCAGCCTGCAACGCGCCAGCGCCGACATCCGCCAGCTGGCGCTCAATCTGATTGCCCAGGGCATTGGCGCTGAACAGCTCACCCAGTTCATTTCCACCCTCAACGACGCCCTCACCCGCCGCATCATCGAACTCGCCTTGCCGAAGTACGAACTGACCGGCGTCGATTTCGGCTGGATCGCTTTCGGCTCGGAAGGTCGCCACGAACAAACCTTATCCACTGATCAGGACAATGGCATCGTCTGGCAATGCCCGGAATGGGAGAAGCCGAAAGCCGTTCACAAGCGCCTGCTTGCTTTTGCCGGCGAAGTGAATCAGAACCTCGCCGCCTGCGGCTTTCCGCTGTGCGACGGCCAGATCATGGCGAGCAATCCGGAACTCTGCCTCACCCTGGATGAATGGAAATCCCGCTTCAGCGACTGGATCCGTTCTCCTTCACCTGACGCGCTGCTCAAGGCGAGCATCTTCTTCGATTTCCGCATCATGTATGGCAACGCCCAGCTCGGCCAGCAGCTGCATCAATGGCTGGACCGGAATGTCCGCCACGACGCCGGCTTTCTGCGCATGATGGCTGGCAATGCCTTGTCGGTCACCCCGCCGCTGGGTCGCCTGCGCGACTTTGTTCTTGAAGACAATGGCACGCTCGACCTGAAAAAATCCGGCACCCGCCTCTTTGTCGACGTTGCACGCATTTTCGCCCTGCGCACCGGCGTGAGCTCGAGCAGCACCGTGCAACGCCTGCGCCAGTCGAGCGCCCGGCTGGGGATCTCCAGCGAAGACGTTGCCGCCATCGTCGGCAGCTTTGATTTCATCCAGCTGCTGCGGCTGCGCACCCAGCACCTCGACACCGCTCCCGGCGCCGAACCGGCCCATCCGGGCAACAATCAGATCAACCCCGACCAGCTCAACGAGCTGGACCGCCGTATCCTCAAGGAAGCGCTGCGCCAGGCACGCAAGCTGCAGACCCGGCTCAAGCTCGATTACCAGCTATGAAAACGCGCCGCAGCCATTTCGAAACCCGCTACCTGGTGCTCAACACCGCTGCCAGCACACTTGAGCTCGAGCATGCCCAGCTGCTTGCCGTCGCCGCAGTAGTGGTCGAGAACGGCAGCCTGCGCAGTCACGACAGCCTGCTGCTCGATCTTGACCACCCCGCCGCCAGCATCACTGCCGGCTTGCAGCAGCTGGTCGATCTGAGCGCCAACAGCGTGCTGGTCGTCTTCAACGCCGCCTTCAATCGCAGCCTGATCAGCAAGGCCTGCGAGACCCATCTGCCGCAGCGCCCTCCCTGGGACAAGCATCAACGCTGGCTCGACCTCTACTTCCTGCTGCCCGCCCTGTTTCCCGAGCGCCGTGAACGTCCGGTACGCCTGCACAGCTGGATGGAAAGCTTCGCCATCGAAGCCATCGAGGCCAAGGACAGCGAACGCGCCCTCGCCGACGCCTGGGCGATCGCCCAGCTCCTGCTCGCCGCCCTCGCCCGAGGCAACGAAATGGGCGCCGCCACCGCCAACGCCCTGATCGAAATCGAACGTACCCACCGCCAGTATCGCGGCCGGATCTAGCCTGAACTCCTCATCAAATCAACCACTGATCGAATTGGCGTAAAATCAAATCGGTATTTTGCTATTGATGCAGATCTTTGCTCTCGATGGAATGAAAACGATGAAAACAATCCGGTTCGCCCTTCCGGCAGCGCTGTTGGCCCTGCTTGGCACAGCCTGCTCGACTCAGGCGCCATTCGGCGCAAACGCAGTGACATCGACTGCGACCATCCATTATCTGTGTGAAAGCGGCATACCGGCACGTGCCCGCTACCCTGGCACCGATTCTGCCGTGATCGAGTATCGAGGGCAGATCTACCGCCTGCAGATTGCGGTCTCGGCAAGCGGCGCACGCTATGTCGGCGATGGCATCGAGTGGTGGACCAAAGGCACTGGCAAGCACTCGACCGTTTCAGTATTCGAGCACGCGGCGGATGGCAGCAGCGGCAGGCTGGTCGAGCGGTGCACAGCGGAATGAGCATTGCCCGATTGCCACATCCGGAAACGAAGCCAGCACGGTTTCTACGGCAGCTTTCCTTTGCTCCCTTCGACTTCGCTCCCTTCGACTTCGCTCCCTTCGACTTCGCTCAGGGAGCGGGATGACGGCGCTGGCTGAGCGGAGTCGAAGCCAGCGGAGTCGAAGCCAGCGGAGCCGAAGCCAGCGGAGCCGGCGCCAGCCACCACGCCACCAACCCGCTTACTCATCTGTACCACTGCCTCCAGCTTTGCTCCCTTCGACTTCGCTCAGGGAGCGGGGTGAGGGCGCTGGCTGAGCGAAGTCGAAGCCAGCAGAGCCAGAACCAGCCACCACACCACCAACCCGCTTACTCATCTATACCACTGCCTCCAGCTTTACTCCCTTCGACTTCGCTCAGGGAGCGGGATGACGGCGCTGGCTGAGCGAAGTCGAAGCCAGCATGCGAGCTGCCATTTCTGCATTCAGCCAGTCGATGCAAGGCGTTGAAATCACTTGCCATCAAAGCTTCCTTTTTCTTTCTGCTCCAGCCCTGTACTTGCTTCTCACGATGAAAAGCTTCGTCAATGCGCTCGAATTCTTCGCAATAAACCAATTGAACTGGCAACCGCTTTGCGGTGTGGCGTGCGCCCAAACCCTGTTGATGCTCCCACAAGCGTTTTTCAAGACTCCATGTGCTTCCGGTGTAGTAGCTCTGATCAGCGCATTGAAGGATGTACATGTATGGCATCTTGCTCTCCAATATCTGCTGCGCCAGTTTCCGTTGTTCCCTTCGACCGTGCTCCCTTCGACTTCGCTCAGGGAGCGGAACAGCACCGCTGGCTGAGCGACGTCGAAGCCAGCAGAGCCAAAATCATCGCGACGAATCGCGCCGCTGCTGACGATGTGGTCTTTCGCCAGAAAAAACCCCGCCGAAGCGGGGTTTTGCTCAATGCCGATCAGTTTGTGTCAGTCAGACACGCTCCCACACCGTGGTGATGCCCTGACCGCCACCGATACACATCGTTGCAATACCATAACGGCCGTTGGTTCGGATCAGCTCGTGGATCAGCTTGGTGATGATCACCCCGCCGGTAGCACCGACCGGGTGGCCGAGCGCAATCGCGCCGCCGTTGGGGTTAACCTTGCTGGGGTCAAGCTCGAGACCACGATTGACCGCGATCGACTGGGCGGCAAAGGCTTCGTTGGACTCGATCACATCAATCTGATCCAGCTTGAGACCGGCGCGCTGCAGGGCAAGTTTGGTGGCCGGGATCGGGCCTTCACCCATGATCTCGTTAGGCACACCGGCGATGGCGTAGGACACCAGACGGGCGAGCGGCTTCTGCCCGGCTGCTGCGGCCTTCGCGGCATCGGCAAGTACCAGGAAAGCGGCGGCGTCGTTGATGCCTGAAGCATTGCCGGCAGTGACCGAGCCGTCTTTCTTGAACGCCGGCTTCATCTTTGCCAGCGCTTCCAGGGTGGCCATGCGCGGATGCTCATCGGTATCGAACACTACCGTGCCCTTGCGGGTCTCGAAAGTGATCGGCACGATCTGGCTCTTGAAATGGCCGGCTTCGAGCGCAGCTGCAGCGCGCTTCTGCGATTCGAGCGCAAAGGCATCCTGTTCTTCGCGGCTGATTCCCCACTTGGTGCACAGGTTCTCGGCAGTGATGCCCATGTGGCCGACACCGAAGGGGTCGGTGAGCACGGCAACCATGGCATCGATCGCCTTGGTGTCACCCATGCGCGCACCGCTGCGCAGTGCCGGCAGCAGGTAGGCGCCACGCGACATCACTTCAACGCCACCGCCAATCGCATAATCGGCATCACCCAGCATGATCGCCTGCGCAGCGCTGACGATCGCCTGCTGTGCCGAGCCGCACAGGCGGTTGACGGCAAAAGCGACCGAATCCGTGCTCATGCCGGCATTGACCGTGGACACCCGGGCGACGTAGGCGTAGCGCGAATCGGTCGGAATGCAGTTGCCGACGGCAGCGAAGGACACTGCCTTGGGATCGACACCAGCGCGGGCGAAAGCTTCCTTCGCCACCACCGCACCCAATTCGCTGGGCTCCATGTCCTTGAGTGAACCGCCAAAACCGCCGACTGCCGAACGGACTGCGCTCAGCGCAACAACTTCACGATTTGCCATACATACTCCTCCTCGAAAATGGACTACGCCAGCCTTGCTCAACCCACCAGGCTGAGCAAGGCAATCAGGAACAGACAGACCAGCAAGGCCCGCCACAACAGATTGATCGTATTCTGCATCTGCTCGACATCGGCATCCCCGCCAGCCCCCAGTTCCGGACGTTCGAGGACCCGCTCACCATCCTGCGCCTGCATTCCGAGACGCAGACCAAGCGCACCGGCCGCGCTGGCAAGCAGCACCCCTGCAGAGGCTTCGGGCCAGCGTGCTGCCTGAGTCCGCCAGCAATAAAGCGCGTCTTCGAAATTTCCCACCACCGCACAGACGAAGGCGCTCAGGCGTACCGGCAGCCAGTCGATCAGCTCGAAGACACGCACGGCAAAGCCGCCCTGCTGGCGGGCACGGGCGCGCTCGGCCAGCATGCATGCCAGGCGGTACATCACCGCGCCGCTTGGTCCGGGCAGGATCAGGAACCAGAACACCACGCCAAACACGTGGCGGTGTGCGCTGAGCAACAGCTTTTCAATCGACAAACGGGCAATTTCGCTGACCCCGGCGCGACTGCCGGAAAAGCCATACCAGTCGGCGAGCAACTGACGGGCGTGATCGATTTCGCCCATGCGCAAGGCGAGATGAATGCGGGAAAAACGTTCAATCTTGCCGCGAAAGCCGAGCATCAGGTAGAGCACGGCGATGTTGAACAGCAGGGCAAACAGGCTGTTCAACTCCCACAACAAGTAAAAAGCCAGGGCACTGGCAAAGCCGGCACCGAGCACTACGGCAAGCCAGCGCTCTGCACCGCTCACCGCAGCCATTCCGTCCTCGACATGAGGGCGCTGCTCGCGGCTGGAAAGAAACTCGTGCGGACGAAGCTGATCCGCCAACAATGCAAGGATGAGGGTAATCAAGCCCATGCTGGAACGCTCACTGAATGGCGAATGACAATACCACAAAGGCAGGCATCCTGCGCAGACGATGAGCGGTTTGGACCGGGCAACCGCACGTTGAAGAGCATCCAGCCAGGTGTCAGCGTGCCTTCTCTCCCCGCGAATCAGGCCCAAGCCAGCCCTGACGCAAGGTCAAGGCGCCGGCACTCGCCCGCGACGCGAGGCTCAGGCCGATTTCTGCTGCCGGTGCTGCGACCAGAACCGGGCGAAACTCCATCAGCTCATCGCGCCGGAACACATGAACGTGCAGTACGTCCCCTGCGCGCCGGCGTGCCAGCTGTTGTTCGAGCGCTTGCGGATTGCCCACTCGCAGACCATCGACCGCGATCAGCACATCACCTGCCGACATGCCAACCGCTTGCGCCGGTCCATCGTCATACACGCTGGCGAGGCGACATTCATTGGTACTCGCCGCGAGCTTGACGCCCAGCACCGGCGCCGACCCAGCGGGTTTGGCGGCAAACTCGACACCAAAAGGTTTCAACAGACGGTCAAGCGGCAGGTCCTCACAAGCACTCACGGTCTCTTCGAGCCAATGCGCCAGTCTCACACCCAGTCGCGGGCCGCCCACTTCACGCACTGCGGCAAAAATGCCGTCTTCCTCGACGCCGATTCCACTCTGCCCATGACGCTGCCACAGCAAGCGCATCACATCATCGAGGCTGAGCATGCCTTTACTTGCTGTACGCAGTTGCAGATCAAGCGCCAGCGCAATGAGCGCACCTTTGCTGTAGTAACTGACGATGGCATTGGGCGCGTTCTCGTCCTGGCGATAGAACCTGGTCCATGCGTCGAACGAGGACTCGGCCACGCTCTGCTTGAGGCGACCGCTGCCGCGCAGCACATTGCTGATCGTTTTGCCGAGCAGGGCAAGATAATCGTCAGCGCTGATCACCCCGCTGCGCACCAGCGCCAGATCATCGTAGTAGGAAGTGAAACCTTCAAACGCCCACAGCAGGCGGGTGTAGTTTTCCGCTCTGAGTTCATAAGGGGTGAATGCCGCCGGCTTGATGCGCTTCACGTTCCAGCTGTGAAAATACTCGTGGCTGCACAGGCCGAGGAAGCTCTTGTAGCCGTCGCTCAGTCCTTCCATGCCGACCCAGGGCAGATCGGCACGACTGCACAGCAAGGCGGTCGAAGCACGATGTTCCAGCCCGCCATAGCCGTCGCCGACCACCATGGTGAGGAAGGCGTAGTAATCCATCGGCGGCGGCGCACCGAACAGCGCGATCTGCCATTCGCAGATGCGTTGCAGATCGGTGGCAATGCGCTCAAGGTCGGCATCGTGGCGTCCGGTGAGCACGATGTCGTGCACCACCCCGGCCGCCTCAAACGCCAGCCGGTCAAAGCGGCCCATTTCCACCGGGTGATCGATCAGCTCATCGTAGTCCGCCACCTGGTAGCGACCAAAACCATAAGCCCGCGCCGCGCCCAGCTCGCCACGGGCAAGCGGCATCGCCGTCGCCACCTGCCAGTCGAGATAGTCGAGTCCTTCAGGGCGCCGGATATCGACCAGACAACGTTGATCGGTGCGGCCATCGACGGCAAGAAAAACACTGCTGCCGTTGAAAAAACCATGCGTGCTGTCGAGATGAGCGGTGCGCACCGACAGATCCCAGGCATAGACTTCGTAATGCAGCTCCAGGCAAGCTCCAGCAGAGTTGCCGCCCTTGCCGGGCTTGTTGCGCTGACCGATCGGCGCCGCCTGCCAGCTGTGCTTGTCGAGCTTGGTGAGCGGCCAGGGCTCACCATCCAGCTCGGCACGGATACGTACAATGTTGCGCGCAAATTCACGGATCATGTAGCTGCCCGGAATCCATGCCGGCAGCCAGAAACGCTGGCCCGCCGGATCGGGATCATTCACCCGGCAAGTGACGGCAAACAAATGGGCGCCCGGATCAACGGGAACAATGCTGTATTCGATCGCAGGCCGGGCAGTCATGGGCAACTCATTGAACGGTTGGGAACCGTCCTGTTTACCATCCCTGCCCTGCTTCGTCGAGGTCAGTACTGGTTGCCGAGCTTATTTCCGTTTCAGCAGCACGCCAGACTCCAGGTGAGGCGTATAGGGGAACTGGTCAAAAATGGCGCTGGCGACGATGTGGTGGCTGTCCTGCAAGCTGAGGAGGTTGTCGTGCAAAGTGGTCGGATTGCACGAGATGTAGAGGATGTGCTCAAAATCCCGTGCGAGTGCCAGCGTCCCGGCATCCAGCCCGCTGCGCGGCGGATCAACAAAAAGGGCGCTGAAGCGGTAGTCGGCCAGTTCGATGCCGTCCAGGCGGCGATATTGCCGCCCGTCGGCAAGCGCATCGCTGATTTCCTCGCTTGCCATGCGCACGATGCGCACATTGTCGATCTGGTTGGCGTCGAGGTTGTAATGCGCAGCCTGTACTGAAGTCTTGCTCACTTCGGTAGCCAGCACCCGCTCGAAAGCGGGCGCAAGCGCGAGGGTGAAGTTGCCGTTGCCACAGTACAGTTCAAGCAGATCGCCACCGATGCCGGCCGCCTGCGCTGCCGCCCAGGCCAGCATGTGCTGATTGACCTGCGCATTGGGCTGGGTGAAGCTGCCTTCGATCTGCTGATACCTCAACCGGCGATCACCGACCTGCAGCTTCTCCAGCACCCAGTCACGTTCCAGGACGATTTTCTGCTTGCGACTGCGGCCGATCAGCAGAATGCCGAAGTGAGCGGCGAGCGCTGCTGCTTCAGCCTGCCAGTCCTCATCAAGCGGACGATGGTAGATCAGGGTGAGCAGCAGCTCACCGCTCAGCGTGGCAAGAAAATCCAGCTGGAACAAAGCGCGGTGCAAACACTCACGCTGCTGCAGGTAATCACGCAAAGGCGCCATCAGCTGCGCAATCGGCGCTGCCGCGATGGGAAAGTCCTCGATCAGCACCACCTTGCGCGCTTGCCCGCTGCCTTCGAACATCGCGTAATCGATGCGCCCATCGTGATGCCAGAGGCGAAACTCCGCCCGCATGCGGTAATGCAGCGGCGGCGAAGCAAACACTGCCGGTTCGGGCAAAGCCAGATCGGCAAAATCCGCCTTGAAACGGCTCAGCTTGGCCGCCAGCTGGGCGTCGTACTGTGCAGGGTCAATGTTGAAGCTCGTCATGAGGAGAATATTCCGGGCACAAAAAAACCGGCAATGCCGGTCGGGAAGATGAGGACGCAAGGAAGGCCAAACAGGACAAAACTGGTGGGCGGTACTGGGATCGAACCAGTGACCCCTGCCGTGTGAAGGCAGTGCTCTACCGCTGAGCTAACCGCCCGGGATTGTCGCCATCCGCAGTCGGAAAGCTGAGCCCGGAGCTACCCGGCGAAGGCTGCCTGACATTTCAACCATCAAAACCTGGCAGCCATCAAAACTGTTTCGCGCGCTGTTGGTGGGCGGTACTGGGATCGAACCAGTGACCCCTGCCGTGTGAAGGCAGTGCTCTACCGCTGAGCTAACCGCCCAGCCGCGAAAGAGGCCGAATTCTAGTGCCAGCACTGCGAGACGTCAACTTGTCCCGGCTGTTCTGTTGGTCTTGCTGGCTTCCGCCCGCGCCAGCGCTTCGTCCAGCACTTCGATCCAGTGGCGCACCGGCACCGAAGCCACCACATCAAGGTGACATTGACAGCCGACGTTGGCGGTAAGGATTTGCGCCGGCGCGCTTGCCGTCAAGCGGGCAAGTTTTTCGCGGCGCAGGCGCTCGGACAGCTCAGGCTGGGTGAGCGCGTAAGTTCCGGCCGCACCACAGCACAGATGCGCGTCCTCGACGGCTGCGAGCTGGAAACCGAACGATTGCAACAAGGTTTCGACCGCACCGGCCAGACGCTGGCCATGCTGCAAGCTGCACGGACTGTGAAACACCAGCCGCTGCTCGCCTGCGGCACTGGCAAGAAACAAGCCCGGCCGTGGCTCGGCACGCAGCACTTCCACCGGATCTCGTGCCAGCGCACTCACCTGCGCTGCTCGCGCCGCATATTGCGGGTCCTCAGCAAGGATCAAGCCGTAATCCTTGACGAAAGCGCCGCACCCGCTCGCGCTCACCAGGATGGCTTCGGCGCCAGCTTCGATCGCCGGCCACCAGGCGTCGATATTGCGTCGCGCACGGCTGCGACCGGCTTCCTGCGCATCAAGATGAAAATCGAGCGCGCCGCAGCAACCCGCTGCGGGCGCGGTGACGATGCTGATACCGAAACGATCAAAAACCCGCGCGGTGGCAGCATTGGTCGCCGGACTCAAGCTTGGCTGCACACAGCCTTCGAGCAACAGCATCTTGCGCCGATGACGCACTGCCGGCCGGCTGCCTGCCGGTGAACGGCGAAGCGGGATTTTTTCTGCCAGCTTGGTCGGCAGCCAGGGCCGCAACCGGAAACCGAGTGCCAACAGCGGCGCAAACAGCTGTGGCTGCAGCAGCACAGTGCGCAGCAAACGATGAAAGACGCGCTGCGCAGGCCGCCGTGGCTGCCAGCTCGCCAAAGTGTCACGGCCGAAATCGAGCAGCTGGTGATATTCGACGCCGGAGGGGCAGGTCGTCTCACAACTGCGACAGCTCAGACAACGATCGAGATGCTGGCGGGTGGCTTCACCGGCATGGCCGCTTTCCAGCATCTGCTTGATGAGGTAGATGCGTCCGCGCGGACCATCGCGCTCGTCGCCCAGCAGCTGGTAAGTCGGACAGGTGGCGTTGCAGAAACCGCAATGCACACATTTGCGCAACACCGCTTCGGCATGCGCGACACCCGGGCGCTGGCGTGCAGCGGCGCTCAACTCGGTCTGCATCAGCACTCTCCTCTGCTGCTGTTGGCAATGCAGCGAGCAGGATCACAATTCGGCATACATCCGCCCCCGGTTGAAAATGCGCAACGGATCGAGTCTCGCCTTCAGCTGCTGGTGGTAATGCAGCAAAGGCGCAGGCAGCGGATGAAACGGGCTATCCACCACCCCGGCGGTGAAACAGCTGGCATGGCCGCCTGCCGCCGCAGCCAGCGTCCGCAGCTGCGCCGGCTCGGCATCGGTTTTCAGCCAGCGCTGGGCCCCGCCCCAGTCGGCCAGTTGCTGGCCGGGATGCAGGCCTGAAAATTGCGGACGACTGTCGGGCGCCACCGACAAGCGCCACAGCGGCAAAGGCGAACGGAAGAATTCGAGTTCCTGTTCGCGCAGGCGCCGCCAGAAATCGGCCTCGACGCGCTCGCCACCCAGCTGCGCACAGGCTGCCTGCACCGAACTTTCACCGCCTTCCAGCCGCAGCCACAGACCTTCGCCGTCATGGCAGGCACCGGCAAGCGGCAGCGGCTGCTGGCCCCAGTGCGCCAGACGATCGAGCGCTTCATCGAGGCTGAGCTCAAGGCGCAAGCTGGCCTGCAGCCGAGGCAGCGGCAGGACTTTGAAGGAAACTTCAGTGATCAGCCCCAGACAACCCAGGCTGCCGGTGATGAGACGGGACACGTCATAGCCGGCGACGTTTTTCATCACTTCGCCGCCGAAGCGCAGCAGCTTGCCTTCACCACTGATCAGGCGACAGCCCAGGACAAAGTCACGCACCGCGCCCGCCCACGGCCGGCGCGGCCCGGACAGGCCACAGGCGACCATGCCGCCCACCGTGGCCCGGCCGTCGTATTCGGCCGGCTCGAAAGCGAGCATCTGCCCTTCTGCGGCCAGCGCCGCGCTCACCGCACGGAGCGGTGTGCCGGCACGCACGCTGACCACCAGCTCGGCCGGATCGTAAGCCACGATGCCGCAATGGCCGGCAAGCGCAATCGGCTCGCCAGTGCCTGGCCGGCCGTAAGCAGCCTTGCTGCCACCACCGATGATCTGCAGCGGCTGGCCAGCGGCGACTGCGGCCTGCACGGCAGCGAGCAAGTCCGACGTGCGGTCCTGTTCCGCAGCGGAGGTTTGCAGATCCGTCATCAGAAACGCTCCAGCTCAGGAAAGGGCAACGCGCCACGATGGACGTGCAGCGCGCCGTATTCGGCACAGCGCTGCAAAGTCGGAATGTTCTTGCCCGGATTGAGCAGACCCGCCGGATCAAAAGCGGATTTGAGCGCATGGAAGAAGACGATTTCATCGGCGCTGAACTGGACACACATCTGGTTGATCTTCTCGCGCCCGACACCATGCTCGCCGGTGATGGTGCCGCCCACCGCGACGCAGAGTTCAAGAATGCGCGCGCCGAGCTGCTCGGCACGCGCCAGCTCATCCGGCTGGCTGGCATCAAACAGGATCAGCGGATGCATGTTGCCGTCACCGGCGTGAAACACATTGGCCACCCGCAAGCGATACTGCGCTGCCAGCACGGCGGTTTCGCGCAGCACTCTGGCCAGCTGACGGCGCGGGATGGTGCCATCCATGCAGTAGTAATCCGGTGAAATGCGTCCAACCGCCGGAAAGGCATTCTTGCGCCCGGCCCAGAACAGCACCCGCTCGGCCTCATCGGCTGCGAGCCGCACACTGTCGGCACCGGCCGCCAGCAGAATCTCGCGCACCCGGGCAATGTCTTCCGCCACATCACTGTCGACGCCGTCGAGCTCGCACAGCAGGATTGCTTCGGCATCGAGCGGATAGCCGGCATGGATGAAATCTTCGGCGGCGGCAATCGCCATGCGGTCCATCATCTCCAGTCCACCTGGAATGATGCCGGCTGCGATGATGTCGGCCACCGCCTGGCCGGCGGCTTCGACTTCGGCAAAACTGGCCATCAGCACACGCGCCACCGGCGGCCGTGGCAACAGCTTGACCGTGACTTCAGTGACGATGCCGAGCAGGCCTTCTGAACCGGTGAACACGGCGAGCAGATCGAAACCGGCACTGTCGAGCGCATCAGCACCGAGGGTGAGTGCTTCACCGTCCATGGTCAGCACTTCAAGCTTGAGCAGGTTGTGCACCGTGAGACCGTATTTGAGGCAATGCACACCGCCGGCGTTCTCGGCGACATTGCCGCCGATCGAGCAGGCAATCTGCGACGACGGATCGGGGGCGTAGTAGAGCCCGTGCGGTGCGGCGGCCGCCGAAATCGCCAGATTGCGTACCCCAGGCTGAACACGAGCAATGCGACGGCGCGGATCGACTTCGAGGATGCGATTGAAACGGCTCATCACCAACAGCACACCGCGCGCCAGCGGCAAGGCGCCTCCCGACAGGCCGGTGCCGGCGCCACGCGCCACCACCGGCACCCGGCGCTGATCACAGATGCGCAGCAAAGTGCGGACTTCGTCAATCTCGCCCGGCAGCACCACCAGCATCGGTTTCACCCGATAGCTGGCGAGGCCATCGCATTCGTAAGGATGAAGATCTTCGTCCTGGTGGAGAATGATCGCCGCCGGCAAGGCAGCCTGCAGCGCAGCCAGCAAGGCACTGCGATCAACTTCCGCCAGCACGCCATCCAGCGCTTCATCATGGGCATGACTCATTGCTGCTCCTGTACGCTTGCTGCAGGTTGCCGGCATCGGTTCAGGCCGACAGGTGATTCCTCAGCGCCGTGCGGCCTGATAAAGCGGCATCACCCGCTCGGCGTA
>JAVEVA010000111.1:0-3811 GCA_034005275.1 Thauera sp.
TGAAACCCATGGTCCAGAAGGAAGTGACCTTGCGGTTCGGGTCGGCATATTGTTCGGCCAGACGGATGAGGTTTTCTTCCGGCACGCCCGACAGTTTGGCGACCTTGTCGACGGTGTAGTCGGCAACAAAAGCGGCAAACTCCTCGAAGCTGGAGTCACGCGATGCGTTGGGATCACCTTTGGGTTTGCCTTCCGTGCCCGGATAGCCGTTCGCCATCGCGCCCGTTTCCAGCGCGTGATTCGGACGCAGGCCGTAGCCGATGTCGGTTTCGCCCATCTTGAACTTGCAGTTGCGCTCGACAAAGGCGGTGTTGACGCGACCGGTGGAGATGATGTGATGGCAGATGAAGTTCAGGATCGCCAGATCGGTCTGCGGCACGAAAATCATCGGATTGTCGGCCAGCTCGTAAGAGCGATGCTCGAACGTCGACAGCACGTGAACTTCACAGCCTTCCTTCGACAGGCGGCGGTCGGTGATGCGGCTCCACAGGATGGGGTGCATCTCGGCCATGTTCGAGCCCCACAGCACCATGGTGTCGGTGTTCTCGATGTCGTCGTAGCAGCCCATCGGCTCGTCGATGCCGAAAGTGCGCATGAAACCGGCCACCGCCGAAGCCATGCAGTGACGGGCGTTGGGATCGAGGTTGTTGCTGCGGAAACCGGCTTTCATCAGCTTGGAAGCGGCATACCCTTCCCAGATCGTCCATTGGCCGGAGCCGAACATGCCGATCGCTTCGGGACCGTGCTCCTTGAGCGCCGTCTTCCACTTCTCTTCCATGACGTCGAACGCTTCATCCCAGCTCACTGGAGTGAATTCGCCATTCTTGTCGTACTTGCCGTTCTTCTTGCGCAGCAAGGGCTGGGTGAGGCGGTCTTCGCCGTACATGATCTTGGACAGGAAATAGCCCTTGATGCAGTTCAGGCCACGGTTGACCGGTGAGTCGGGATCGCCTTGCGAAGCGACCACGCGGCCGTTCTGCACGCCGACCAGCACCGAGCAGCCAGTGCCGCAGAAACGGCAGGCCGCCTTGTCCCAGCGTACCCGGGTGCCATCCGCGCCCTGGGCCTGCGCCACCACGGGGGCGCCCATGCCGGCGGTGGCGGCTGCTGCGGCCACCGCGTTGCTCTTGATGAACTCGCGTCGATTCATGCTCATATCATGCCTCCGTCAATTCCAGACCGTCGTCGGTGTATTCGTATGCAAGGGTCACGGCTTGCACTCTGGGCGCAAGATTGACCGCGAGGATGGAGTCGGTCACCGACCAGCCCTCACCGTCTTCCACCGTGACAATCAGGCGGCCAAGCTCGGCCGATTCGCCGTGGAGTTCGACCCCCGGGATCTTCGCCAGCGCAACCTTGATCACTTCGAAATCCGCTGGCAGGGCGCGCAGCACCAGACTGGCAATCTTCATGCCATGCTCTCCATCGTTGGTTGGGGACTGTGCGTGATGGTGATCGCCCTGCTCGGGCAGGGTGCGACGCAGGCGCCACAGGCACTACAGCACTGAGCATCCAGTTCCGGCAAGGCCACTCCGCCCAGGCGAGGCCGGAAGCGGATTGCCGTTTCCGGACAGTTCTCGCCGCACACCCGGCACTCAACACCCTGCATCGCCAGGCAGTCGGTGCCAATTTCGACTCGAAGCTGCCAGGGCAGCACATCCGGCCTGGTGCGCTGCAAGGCCGCCGGCTCGCAGTGAAGCAGGCATTCCGCGCAAAAGGTGCATTCTCCACGGGAAAAATCGACTTCCGGAAAGCCGCCATCACCGCGGATCAGAATTGCAGGCGAACAATGCTCGACGCAAGCGTCGCAACGAGTGCAGCTGGCGGTGAACGCCTGCTCGGCCAGCGCCCACGGCGGTCGAATCGCGGCACGATGCCCCCTGCCCGCACTACGCAGGAAACCACGCCTGGAAACCGATAGCACGTCCGTCATGGCCGCTTCCACTCTACTTCATCTACCAGACCACAGATTTGAAACCATGTTGGCAAACGGGTCATTGACTACGGTCAACAGCACGAGCCGCCACCGAGCACAAAGATTGACCAAGATCAATCTAGCCTGTTTCTCACAGGCAGGCTAGACTGACTAGCCGCTCCTGTAGCCCATACAAGATCGCCATGTCCCCAGGCCAGAACAACCCGGGCGTCCTCTGCCTGAGTGAAATCCCTCCGTTTGACCGCCTCGAATCAGCGCAGATTCACCAGCTGATCGACCATGCACGTCCGCTGCGTGCCGAACGGGGCGAAATTCTGCTCCAGGCCGACGATACCCCAGGCAACATCCTGGTGGTACTCGACGGGGAAGTCCACTGCCTGCTGCCCTCGCCATCGGGCAGCGAAAAGCTGATCCGGATTGTCGGTCCCGGCGACAGTTTTGCCGAAGAAGCCGCGCTGCTGGCCCGGCCGGCGCTCGCCATGGCAATCGCCGCCCGCAGCACCAGCCTGCTCAGCATTCCGGTGCTGCTCGTTCACGAGGCCATTCAGCACGAACCGGCGTTTGCCGAGGCGATGAATCTGCGTCTTGCTGCCGCCAGCTACCAGATGATGGTGCACATCCAGCTCTGCATTCAACTCAGCAGCACCCAGCGCGTGGCCCAATACCTCGTCCAGCTGGCGCCACGGGGCGCCGAGCACGCTGAAATCCGCCTCCTTGCCGACAAGCAGACGATTGCCGCCCAGCTCAACCTCACGCCGGAAACGTTCTCGCGAGTGCTGTCACGCTTTGTGCGCGAAGGTCTGGTTCATCCCAGAGGCCGACGCGGCATGCTGCTCGAACGGATCAGCGAGCTGCGGCGGGCAGCGGCCCAGGACTGAGGATTTCATCCAGCGCCCGGGCTGCAGCGCGATGCTCCTCCTGAACAAACCAGCGCGCCAGCATGCGCCAGACGTCGATATCAAAACGACGACTGCGATCGACCCCGGCAAGCGCTTCGACACGCTCGACGCTGCCCAGGTGACACCACTGATCGAACACGTGCCAACCTTCGCGGCCATGCTCCTCATCCCGTTCGACCACCACCACCGCTCCGGGCCACGGCCAGGGCTTGAGACCCAGGCCGGTCAACGCACTGCGCAAGCGCTCATCGTGCGCTTCAACACTTTCCTTACCGGCACAGACGCCGGCACATTCGCCCTGCAGATGAGCAGCACACGGCCCACTGCCACCGCTATCGAGTCCCAGCCGGCGCGGGCACAGCTCATGAACCAGGGCAAGATCCTGCAGACGGCGCTCCAGTTCGTCCGCGTTGCGGAACACGCCCAGACAATCCTCCCAACCGAGCGGATCACTGCCGGCCAGCGGCTGACGTTGCCAGATCGGCGCTCGCCGCCGCGCCGGCAACAGGCGCAGCGCGAAAGCCTCATCGGCGCTGCGCGGAATGGCGTTGTAGCGCGGGCGCAAGCGGCGCACCGCTTCCTGCTCGAGCAGCATCGCGCCCAGCTCACCGGCCGCTTCCACCCACTCCACCCGCCGGGTACGAGTACGCAGTTCGGCATCCTTGCCTTTGCGCGCTTCGCCGCTGAAATGTTCCCGCACCCGCCCGCGCAGGCTCTGGCCACGGCCGACGAACAGCGGACGGTCAAGACGGTTGCCTGCTGGCGGCTCAGGCTCGGCATGCAGCAGGTAGATCCCGGCAACATCGGGAATTGCTTCCAGCACGCCAACCGCCAGCCCAGGAGCGGCCGGCGGTGATTTCATCGCCTTGGTCAGCGCCCGTGCCAGGGTCTCAGGTTTGAATTGCTGCTGCGCCAGCTGAACAAACGCCCATAATGCCTCGGCATCGCCGAGCGCACGGTGGCGAGCGCTGCATTC
>JAVEVA010000111.1:3911-7033 GCA_034005275.1 Thauera sp.
CTGGTCTCGGAAAAGGCAGTTTGCTCGGCGAGCGATTGCGGCTTGTCCCACCACAGCGCACGGCCTTTTTTCTGCTCGTCCAGCTCCTGAGGATGCTTTTCCAGCCATTCACGGATGAACTGGGTGTGCTCGGATACGTACATTGCCATCATCGACTCCTGTCAGATCGGCCGCCATTCTAGCAGTTCAACGACTGCCGGCATCGTCACTCTTGATGCGCGCAATGCGCTCGACTTCCTGCAGCCGACGCACGGCACGCATCACCCGCGCCAGCTGCACCCGGTCATGCACCTGCACGGTGAAACTCAAGGCAGTGTATTCACCCTGGGCGCCGTCCATATGCACGCTCTGGATATTGCATCCCTCTTCGGCAATCGTACTGGCCACCCGCGCCAGCACACCACGTGCATTACGGGTCAACACCCGGATGCCGGCATCGAACAGGCGCTGACCGGCACCATCCTCCCATTCGACATCGACCCAGCGTCCACGATCACCGCGCAATCTGGCGCCGACCGCACAGTCATTGGTGTGAATTTCCAGCCCCTGGCCCTTGCGCAACAGACCGATGATCGGATCCCCCGGAATCGGGCAACAACAACGGGCGAGCAGCACTGCGCCGCCTTCCGCGCCCTGGATCATCACCGCGCCAGCACTCTTGGGCTTGATCACGTCGGTACGACCGGATTCCAGATCCTGCGCTTCCGCCAGCCGGCGGGCAACGATGGAAGGCAAGCGCTTGCCCAACCCGAGATCGGCGAACACATCCTTGCGATTGCGCAGATTGCGTTCGCGCAGGAAACGGTCCCAGGCAAAAGTGGAAAGCTGGCCGATGGTCAGACCGTGCGGACGCAGAGCCTGATTCAGCAGACGCTCGCCGAGCGCCACCGATTCATCCTGACGTGTATTCTTGAGGAAATGGCGGATCTGCGCCCGCGCCCGCCCGGAGCGGGCAAAGGACAGCCAGGCCGGATTGGGACTGGCATGCGCGGCGGTGATGATCTCGACCTTGTCGCCATGATCCAGCGTGGTGCGCAAAGGCATCAGCTCGCCATTGATGCGGCAGGCGACACAGCGGTTGCCGATGTCGCTATGCACCGCATAGGCGAAATCGACCGGGGTCGAGCCTTTGGGCATCGAGTAGATCTTGCCTTTGGGCGAGAACACGTAGACCTCGCCCGGAAACAGGTCGACCTTGACGTGTTCGAGAAATTCGGTCGCTTCACCGGAAGTCGATTGCAGTTCGAGCAGGGATTGCAGCCAGCTGCGGGTGCGCTCCTGCAAATCGCTCAGGCTCTGCTCGTCTTCCTTGTACAGCCAGTGCGAAGCCACCCCTGTTTCGGCGACGTGGTGCATTTCGCTGGTGCGGATCTGGACTTCGATCGGCATGCCGAACGGCCCGATCAGCGTGGTCTGCAGGCTCTGATAGCCATTGGCCTTCGGGATGGCGATGTAATCCTTGAGCTTGCCCGGCACCGGCTTGTACATCGAATGCAGCGCGCCAAGCGCCAGATAGCAGCTCGGCACTTCGCGCACGATGACGCGGAAACCGTAGATGTCGTGCACCTGGGCGAAGCTGAGGTGCTTCTCCACCATCTTGCGGTAGATGCCGTACAGGTGCTTCTCGCGGCCGGTGACTTCGGCGGTCACGCCCCATTGCGGCAGACGTTCTTCGATCGTGGCGCGGATCTTGCTGACCACTTCGCGCCGATTGCCGCGTGCGGCACGGATCGCCTTGGCGAGCACTTCGTAGCGCATCGGGTGCTTGTTGCGGAAGGACAGTTCCTGCAACTCGCGATAAAGATCATTGAGGCCGAGGCGGTTGGCAATCGGCGCGTAGATCTCGAGGGTTTCCTTGGCGATGCGGCGGCGCTTGTCCGGCCGCATGTGGCCGAGGGTGCGCATGTTGTGCAGCCGGTCGGCCATCTTGATGAGGATGACGCGCAGATCGCTGGCCATCGCCAGCAGCATCTTGCGGAAATTTTCCGCCTGCGCCTGCTCATGGGACTGGAACTCGATCTTGTCGAGCTTGGACAGGCCGTCGACCAGATCGGCCGCCGCCTGGCCAAAGCGCTCGGCAATCTCGGCCTTCGCAATGTGGGTGTCCTCCATCACATCGTGAAGGAGAGCAGCAATCAGCGCCTGCGAATCCAGCCGCCAGTCGGCCACCAACGAAGCCACTGCGACCGGATGGCTGATATAGGGCTCGCCGCTGGCACGATACTGGCCATTGTGCGCATCGGCGGCAAAGTGATAAGCCGCTTCGACGCGTCCCAGATCCTCGCTGCCCAGATAGGCCAGCAGCTTGGTCTTCAGGCCCTGGAAGTCGAGCGCGAGCACGCTCGACTGGGGCGGGCGAAAAACCTGGTGTGGGGTGTCCTCCTTGCTCAGATCCATCGTCGCCGCCTCAACTCAATCGCCCGAAAATGCGCTCAGGCCTGCCCCCGGTTGAGCACTTCCAGTCCAACCTTGCCGGCAGAAATTTCGCGCAGCGCAATCACCGTCGGCTTGTCACGGTCAGCAGGATCCATCTCGATCTGCGGCGTGTTGCCAATGGTGAGCTGGCGGGCGCGGTAAGTGGCGGCCAGGGTGAGCTGGAAGCGATTGGGAATCCTTTCCAGGCAATCTTCGACAGTGATACGGGCCATGATCAGTCCTGCTCCAAAATGCTGAATAATGCCGCATGGCGTTGACGCTGGCGGGCGTAGCGCAGTCGTGCGCTGCGGGTGACCGCTTGCAACTCGTCAAGCGCCTGCTCGAGTTGATCGTTGATTATAGCGTAGTCAAATTCGCCGATATGGCGCATCTCGCCACGCGCAGCGAGCAAACGCCGCGAAATCACCTCATCGCTGTCGGTACCACGGCCGCGCAAGCGTGCTTCGAGCGCCTCAAGCGAGGGCGGCAGGATAAAGACCCCAAGCGCCTCGGGAAAAGCCTTGCGCACCTGCTGCGCACCCTGCCAGTCGATTTCGAGCAGGATGTCACGACCTGCCTTCATCTGCGCTGCCAGCCACACCCGTGAAGTGGCGTAGAAGTTGCCATGTACTTCGGCCCATTCAAGAAAATCACCACGGGCACGCAATTGCTGGAAGGTGGCGACATCGATGAAATGGTATTCACGA
>JAVEVA010000033.1:0-33788 GCA_034005275.1 Thauera sp.
GTTGCCGACTACACCGTCGACAAGGTCGCCAAACTGTCGGGCGTGCCGGAAGAAAACCTCATCCGTCTGGCCGAACAATATGCCGACCCGAACCGCAAGGTCACTTCCTTCTGGACCATGGGTTTCAACCAGCACACCCGCGGCACCTGGGTGAACAACATGATCTACAACGTCCACCTGCTGGTGGGCAAGATCAGCGAGCCGGGCAACAGCCCCTTCTCGCTCACCGGTCAGCCTTCGGCTTGCGGCACCGCGCGCGAAGTCGGCACTTTCTCTCACCGTCTGCCGGCCGATATGGTGGTGGCCAATCCGAAACACCGCGAAATCACCGAAAAGATCTGGCAACTGCCGGAAGGCACCATTCCGGGCAAACCGGGTCTGCATGCGGTTGCACAGAGCCGGGCGCTGAAAGACGGCAAGCTGAAGTGCTACTGGACCTCGACCACCAACAACATGCAGGCCGGCCCCAACGTCAATGACGAAATCTATCCGGGCTGGCGCAATCCGGAAACCTTCATCGTCGTCTCCGATGTCTATCCGACCGTATCTGCCTTGTCGGCGGACCTCATCCTGCCGTGTGCGATGTGGGCGGAAAAGGAAGGCGCGTTCGGCAACGCCGAGCGCCGCACCCAGTTCTGGCGGCAGCAGGTCGCTGCGCCGGGTGAATCAAAGTCCGACGTCTGGCAGTACGTTCAGTTTGCCAAGCGTTTCAAGGTCGAGGAAGTCTGGCCGGCCGAGCTGATCGACAAGAAACCCGAGTATCGCGGCAAGACGCTTTACGACGTGCTGTTCGCCAATGGGGAAGTGAATAAATTCCCCTTGTCGGAAGTGAGCAAGGCCAACGAGCACGCCATTCCGGGCTACATGAACGATGAATCGAAGGAGCTCGGTTTCTACCTGCAGAAAGGTCTGTTCGAGGAATACGCCCGCTTCGGTCGCGGCCATGCCCATGACCTCGCCGATTTCGACGTCTATCACCGCGCGCGTGGTCTGCGCTGGCCGGTGGTCGACAACAAGGAAACCCTGTGGCGTTTCCGCGAAGGCTATGACCCCTATGTCAAGGAAGGCGAAGGGGTGAAGTTCTACGGCTATCCTGACAACAAGGCGATCATCTTTGGCCTGCCGTATCAGGACCCGGCCGAAATGCCCGATGCCGAATACGACCTCTGGCTGTGTACCGGTCGCGTGCTCGAACACTGGCACACCGGCTCGATGACCCGGCGGGTGCCTGAACTGCACCGCTCGGTGCCGGAAGCGCAGATCTTCATGCACCCGGATGACGCACAGAAGCGCGGTCTGCAGCGCGGCGCAGTGGTCAAGGTGGCTTCGCGTCGTGGCGAGATCGTTGCCCGTCTTGAGACCCGTGGCCGCAACAAGCCGCCCAGGGGGCTGATCTTCGTGCCGTTCTTTGATGAAGGCCGGTTGGTGAACAAGCTCACGCTGGATGCCACTTGCCCGATTTCGAAAGAAACCGACTACAAGAAGTGCGCCGTCAAGGTGATGAAAGCTTAACTGACAGGAGGCGTTGATCGATGCCTGCCAGGCCGGGGGGCGGAGCAGGCATGCTGCAACGAAGAGCCATGGAAGACCAGTCCACACCCGCTGTGCGCAAACCGGCCGTGCCGCCGGCCCGCCGCCGCTTCCTCAAGGATGCGGCGAGCGTGGCTGGTGGTGCCGGCATGCTCGCGCTTGGCGTCGGCTTGTATGCGAAACAGGCGTCGGCGCTGCCGGCGACCGCCATCCGCCCCCCCGGCGCGTTTGCCGAAGCGGATTTTCTCGCCGCTTGCGTGCGCTGCGGCTTGTGCGTGCGCGATTGCCCTTATGACACCCTGAAGCTCGCTGAGCTGGGCGATGGGGTGGTGTCGGGCACGCCTTACTTCAACGCACGGGCGATTCCCTGCGAAATGTGCGAGGACATTCCCTGCGTGGTGGCTTGTCCGAGCGGTGCGCTTGATCGCGCGCTGACCAATATCGAAGACGCCCGCATGGGCCTGGCAGTGCTCATCGACCAGGAGAACTGCCTCAATTTCCTTGGTTTGCGCTGTGATGTCTGTTACCGGGTGTGCCCGGTGATCGACAAGGCGATCACCCTGGAGCTGATCCATAACCCGCGCTCCGACCGTCATGCGATGCTGTTGCCGACGGTGCATTCCGATCACTGTACGGGTTGCGGCAAGTGCGAGCAGTCCTGTGTGCTGCCCGGTGAATCGGCGATCAAGGTCTTGCCGATCCGTCTCGCCCAGGGCTCGAAAGCCGAACACTATCTGCGCGGCTGGGAAGAAAAAGGTGCGGCCGGTGGTGAATCGCTCATTGGCGATCAGATCGAGCTGCCGGTGCGCGGTCTTGAAGACAAGGCGTATGGCGATACTCGGGTCGGTCCGGGGGAGGGACCACAGGGCAGATCTGAAGGTGCTTACGCACCCGCCGCCGCGCCGGGTGGTGGTCTGGATTCAGGGTGGAAGCCATGAATACCACTGCTGCAGCTGCCAAAGAACGCAAACTGCCACCGCGCAGTGTGCGCGGCGCGGCGATGCGCGGCGTCGTTGCCCGTCCCGGCCAGGAGGCGATCGACAACAAGGGCTGGTTGCGGGCGCACAAGTGGCTGCTGCTGCGCCGCTTCAGCCAGCTGGGCATTCTCGCCCTCTTCCTCGTCGGCCCGTGGCTGGGCTGGTGGATCGTCAAAGGCAATCTCTCGTCCAGCCTCACGCTCGGCGTGCTGCCGCTCACCGACCCTTTCCTCATTGCTCAGCAGCTTGCTGCCGGGCAATGGCCGTACCGTGAAGCGCTGATCGGCGGTGGTATCGTGCTCGCCTTCTATCTGCTGCTTGGTGGGCGCCTGTTCTGCTCCTGGGTGTGTCCGGTCAATCTGGTCACCGATGCCGCATCCTGGCTGCGCCGCCGGCTCGGGCTGAAAGGCGGCAAAGCGCCGGCGGCGAGAACCCGCTACTGGCTGCTGGCTTTCGTGCTGGTGATCGCTGCGGCAACCGGTGCGCTGGCCTGGGAATGGGTCAATCCGGTGTCGATGCTGCACCGTGGGCTCATCTTCGGCTTTGGCCTGTCGTGGGGCATTGTCGGCGGCATCTTCTTCTATGACCTGCTCATCGCACCGCGCGGCTGGTGCGGTCACCTGTGTCCGCAAGGGGCGTTCTATGCCTTGCTCGGACGTGTTTCGCTGTTCAAGGTCACTGCCGACCAACGCAGTGCCTGCAATGATTGCATGGATTGTTTTGCCGTCTGTCCCGAGCCCCAGGTGATCCGGCCCGCGCTCAAAGCGGTCGGCCAGGATCATCCGCTCATCCTGGACGCCGATTGCACCACTTGCGGGCGCTGCATCGACGTTTGCGGACAGGATGTTTTTCGTCTTACGACCCGATTCAACAGGAGCGAGTCATGAAAAAATCAACTCGAAACGTGCTGCTTGTCTTGGCTGCCTCATTGAGCCTGGGGAGCGGACTGCCTTCACTGGCCCAGGCCCAGACCGTGAAAAGCATTCGCGGCGCCGATGTCGCTGACCCCGAACTGCAGGTGGGCAACTTCCGCCAGATGCCTGACCAGGCACCAATCGAGCGTGATTTCGTCCAGCAGCCGCCGCTGATTCCGCACAAGGTCGAAGGCTATGAAGTGACGATGAACTTCAACAAGTGCATGGACTGCCACGCCTGGAGCCGCTACCGCGAATACGGTGCGACCAAGGTCAGTCTCACCCACTTCAAGGATCGTGATGGCGGCGAGCTGTCCAACATCTCGCCGCGGCGCTACTTCTGCATGCAGTGTCACGTGCCGCAGACCGATGCCAGGCCATTGGTGGCGAACCGCTTCCAGCGTGCGGAAGGACTGCGCTGAAACCGGGCAGCGGCCTGAATAGACGGGGAAGATCATGACAAACAACAAGAGTCTGACGCAGCGCATCCGCAGTGCGGGCTGGATGGCTGCCGTGGTGCTGGTGGCGCTCGGCATCGTGTTCTGGGGCGGCTTCAACTGGGCGCTGGAAGCGACCAATACCGAGCGCTTCTGCATCTCCTGCCATGAGATGGAAGACAATGTTTTCCAGGAGTATCGCAACACCATCCACTACCAGAACCGCACCGGCGTGCGTGCCACCTGCCCGGATTGCCATGTGCCCAAGGAGTGGGGGCCGAAGATGATCCGCAAGATCAAGGCGTCGCGCGAGCTCTATGGCAAGGTGATGGGCACCATCAGTACACCGGAAAAGTTTGCCAATGAACGGCTGCGGCTGGCGCAGAACGAGTGGAAGCGCATGAAGGCGAACAACTCGCAGGAGTGCCGCAACTGCCACAACTTTGAGTATTTCGATTACTCGGTGCAGGGCCGCCGTTCCAACCAGATGCACCAGCAAGGTTTTGCCGAAGGTCAGACCTGCATCGACTGTCACAAGGGCATTGCCCACAAGCTGCCGCCGGTCGAACAGCACATTGGTGCCAGTCGTGAAGGGGTGGCGCCGGAAGTGCTGCATCCGCCGGTCGAGCGTTGAGCCGCCCGGTTGAGTATCCTGTCCCTGAAACCGCAAGCTGAGGAAACCGCCGCCATGAAATTGCCGCAACTGACGGATGCCCTGCTCAGCGTGGAGGCCGGCGTCGCCTGTCTGCGCCTGAACCGCGACGATGTGCGCAATGCCCTCACCGGCACCGCGCTCATCGACGAACTCTGTGCCGTCGCGGCCTGGGTCAATCAATGCGAGGCGGTGAGCTGCCTGATCATCACTGGCGAAGGTGCGGCGTTTTCCTCGGGCGGCAACGTCAAGGACATGGCCGAACGGGCTGGCGACTTTGCCGGTGATGTCGCTGAAGTCGAGGCGCGCTACCGGCGTGGCATCCAGCGCATTCCGCTCGCGCTGCAGGCGGTGGAAGTGCCGATCATCGCTGCGGTCAACGGGCCGGCGATCGGTGCCGGCTTTGACCTTGCCAACATGGCCGATGTCCGCATCGCCGCCACCAGAGCCAAATTTGGCGAGACTTTCCTCAACCTCGGCATCATCCCTGGCGATGGCGGCGCCTGGTTCCTGCAGCGCCTGATCGGTTACCAGCAGGCTTTCGAACTTACTCTGTCAGGGCGGGTGATCGACGCTGCGGAAGCGCTCAGGCTGGGGGTGGTGCTCGAAGTGGTTGCAGACGATCAGCTGATGACGCGTGCGCATGAACTCGCTGCCCGTTTCGCTGCCCAGCCACCGAAAGCCGTACGGCTCACCAAGCGGCTGATGAAAATGGCCCAGCGCATGGAGTTGAAGGATTTTCTTGATCTGTGCGCAGTGTTCCAGGGCATGTGCCACAACGAAGACGAGCACCTTGCGGCCGTGGAGCGCATGCTGGCGGCACAGAAGCGCTGAGCTTATTGCGGCCTGAGCTGCGCTGCGCAACGTTCACTGGCGACCATGATCAGCTTCATGGTCGCTCGCGTGGCGCCGACAAACAGCTTGCGCATGGTCAGCTCGTCCATGCTGTCGTAGTCGATCTCGGTGAAGATCACGCAAGGCGCCGCCTGACCTTTGAAGCGGTACACCGAATCGAGCAGCAGCTCGCCGTGGGAATGTTCGGGTTCGCCGAGCAGATCGTAGCGCCCGGTGAACGCGCGCAGCTGATGTGGTCCAAGCCGGGTCAGGGACGTGAAACGCGAATGTTCGCGGCCGCGGAAGGTGAGCAGGACAATCATTTCCCGCTTGAAACCGAGGCCCAGCGCGCGGGTGATTGCCTTGCGGCTGGCTTCCATCAGGCTGGCTTCATCATGCCAGCTGAGCACTTCCGGTTCGCTGTCCGCCAGCGGGCTGCCGGCAGTGATGGGGGCCGGCAAAGGCAGGCGTGCATTGAGCAGGGCAACGATGTCGGCGGGTGTGCGGTAATTGGTGTCGGCAGTCAGTCCAACCCAGCCCGGCAGTGCCACTACCGGGCGGCCGTAGAGATTCTGCAGCGGATCTTCCAGCCACCAGGCTTGGCCGTCGGGCTTGAGCAGAGCGAGCAGGCTGTCGCGCCAGCTGTCGGTGAAATCCTGGCCCTCGTCGATGATCAGCGCATCGAACTGCTCGAGATGCTCGCCGCCCTGCGCGAGCAGAGCAGAAAAATCCGCTTCCATGCGGCGAAAGGCGCCGGGCGCACCAAAGCGTGGCGGCCGGCCGGCGCTGCGCAGCACGCGGTCGCAGAGTTGGTGATAAGTCGCCACCTCACCGCCTGGCGGGGCGAGCAGGGCGAAGTGGTCAGCAAGCGGGCGGTTGAAGCAGACATACAGCGGTTTGCGCCCGGCGGCGAGCGCATCGCTGTAGAGCGCCAGTGCGAGCTGAGTCTTGCCGCTGCCGGCGGTGGCCGTGATGCGCAGCCGGTGTGGCTGCATGCTGATTCGCCGTGCCCATTCGGTGAGTCCACCCGACAGGCGGGTGGTGAGGGCATCGGCGGCACCAACCTGGGCCTGTACGTCGGGAACCAGTTGCAGCAGATCAGCAAAGAACTGATGGAGCACGCGCAGGCGGGCGGGCTCGGCAGCGGTGAGATCTTCAGGACTGCTCAGCTGGCGCACGACGGTGGTGAGCTGTTCGCGCCGGCTGGCGTCGATGATGCGTGCCGGGTCGATACCGGCGCTGCCGGGCTGGCGGATGTGGTGATCGGGGCAGTAGAGCAAGGCTTCCAGCGCCGGCTCTTCACCTTCGAACAAAGGGCGCAGGCGGGCGCGCAAGGCGTCGACGCTGCGCGCGAGCTGATGGCTGAGCAACTGGTCGCGCCGTCGCCCGGGGCGCAGCAGTCCGGCCGGGGTTTCGTCGAGAAAGCCGCTGTGCTGTTCGATGAGCACGATCTGTCCGCCGGGGCCGACCACGACGAAACCGATGTCGCCGAACAGGGTGTGTGCGCCTTGGGTGCGTGTCCAGTGCAGATCGTGATAAATCGACCACGAATCCGGCAGTTCGCGTGCCAGGGTGGCGAGCGTGCTGCGTTCGCGACTGCGGGCAGTATCCGGGGGCAGTTGTTGCCAACCGGCGGGATGGGTGCGGGCCATGGTTTACGAAAGATTGAGTGTCGGAAATTTTTACACTTTGGCGGAGTTGCCATCAATATTTTCAATAAAAGGAAATTTTTATATTCTAGTGTGATGTTTTTCCTTGCTTTTCGGGTAGTCGTATTTTCATGGCATCAATCTTGCTTGGTTGGGGTTTTCTGATGCATGAAATCAAGGAGTGGAGCAGTGAAGTTGATGAAGCCAATCGCCATCCTTTGTGCCGGTTTGGGGCTGGCCGCCTTTTCGCCCGTCCATGCGGCGATCACCAGTAGCCTGGGCGCCAGCGCCGCAGCCTCGGTGCCGGGAGGAGTGCCGTACAGCGATGAGTACCAGGAGCCAGGCCAGTACGCGTCGGCCAGCGCCTGGGACTCTGTGTACGAAAACGAACAGAGCTCCAGTGCCTCGAGCAGTGCCTGGGGCAATGTCGCAGGCGTGTACGGCGTTGGTGCCGATGGTCGTGGTGAATTTGGCGCTTCGAGCCTGTTCGCCCACACCTGGAGCATCACCAACGATACCGATTTTGCCCAAGCTTATCAGTTCTCGTTCTTCGTGTACGGCGGTTACATGCATGCCGGCGCCGGGCTGCAGGCCGAGGCCGGTATCATCGACTATGGCTTTGCCGCGTATGGGCTTGACATCAGCTTTGCCGGCAATTCGGTTTACCACAGTGCTGTGCGGGTGGACAGCGAGGGTGATGTTGTCCGCACCGGGGAAGAGCTCGATGGTGCCGAGCGGACCGAAGACAGGGATGGTGCGGACCCTCTGCAGGCTCCCCAATATTCTTACTCCTGGGCGGCGACCGAATTCGTCCTTGATCTGGGGGTGCTCAATCCGGGGCAAAGTGCTGATCTGGTCTACAGCCTGATGGCTGAAGTCGGGGGTAGTTATTTCTTCCACCAGTTGCCCTGGAGTAGCGAAACCGGTTGTGGTGGCAGCTCCGGTCAGCCGGAGAGGCCTGTGCTGGCTGCGGCTGCCGGGGAAGGTCAAGGTGCGGAAGAGCCCGATGAGGGCAGCTACTACTGCACCGGCACATCCTATGTCTGGATGGGTGATCCGACCAATGTCAATGGTGAGTATCTTGACCGTGCTCCCTTGATCACTGCGTCCCAGGTGCCGGGAAATGACTCGAACGACGTGCCTGCGCCGGGTACCCTGGCACTGCTTGCCGCTGCCGGTCTGTTTGCTGCCGGTGCTCGTATCCGCCAGCAGCGCTGCTGATCAGCTCGTCCGGGCTGCTTCGTCGCGGCTCGGACGACCTTGCCGTCTTCTGGCTGAGCAAGGAGATGCCGCAGTTTTAGTGAAATTGCCGTGTTTGTCGATTTTTATTCAGATAATCAATCTGTGCTTTCACTTTCATAATTTTTTTCAACGACGGCTTATCAAAAAATGTTCTAGGCTTGCTCCCGGTCAGGGTTTCTCCTGGCGATGATCGGGAGATTCCCGCGCGCCTCTTTGGAGTGTGTTTGTGGCTTCAGGCAAGCTTTTGTGGCGTTTGTTCGTGTTTGGCAGCAGCTTGTCGGCGACTGGGCTGAGCGTTTCAGCTTCGGCTGATGACGCTTTCCTGAACGAAATGCCGATCGTGCTCAGTGCTTCCCGCCTGGAGCAGTCGGCGCTGGATGCGCCCACGGCGGTGACGGTCATTGACCGGGAGCTGATCGCGGCCTCCGGCTTTACCGAGATTCACGATCTGCTGCGGCTGGTGCCGGGTTTTCTGGTGGCCGACTGGCCGGATGGCCAGCCGGTGGTGGCCAGTTATGGTGTTGGTGATGCCCATGATCGTCGCATCAAGGTGATGATCGATGGCCAGACGGTGAATAGTCCTTACATGGGCAGCACCAACTGGCAGGACCTGCCCTTGCGGGTGGATGACATCGAGCGCATTGAAGTCGTGCGCGGCCCCAATGGCGCAGCCTATGGGGTGAATGCCTTTCAGGCGGTGATCAACATCATCACCCGCTCGCCGGCAGCAGAAGATGGTGCGGCGCTGCGGCTGACGGCAGGTCGGGCGGGCTTCCGTGACCACAGTTTCCGCCTCAACGGCAAGGCCGATGAATCGCTCAGCTGGCGCCTGTCCGGCTCCTGGCGTGAAATGGACAGTTTCCGGCCGTGGCGCAATCCGCGCGGAGAGCTTGGTTCAGGCAAGGCGCTGGAGCGCAGGGTGCTCAACTTCACCAGCACCGCCCAGCTTGATCTCCACGATGAGCTCAATCTGATGCTGGGCTTGAGCGATGGTGATACCGAGCAGGGTACGCCGGGCGACGGTGCCGATCCGGTGCGCACTGCCCGCATGCGAGCGCGCTATCTTCATCTGGGCTGGACGCATCGGGCCACGGTGGATGCCGGGCTGTCGGTGCAGCTTCACCACCAGACCGAGCGCAATCGTTCAGCCTGGATGGTGATGGCCAGCGGCAGTCCGCCAGTGCCGGCAGACGAGAATTACCGGGTCGGGCGTGATGCACTGGAAATCCAGTACCACGATCGCCTCGCCGCCGACTGGCGTTATCTGCTGGGTGCCGGTATCCATCGTGAGCGCGCCCATTCGCGCACGATGTTCAACGGGGATGGCGGCGAGGTCAGCGGGATCAACAAGCAGCTGTTCGGCAGTGTGGTGTGGACGCCGTTGCCGCCGTTGCAGCTTGATCTGGGCGCGACCCTGGAAGATCACCACTACAGCGGCAGTCTGTGGTCGCCGCGCTTCAGCGTGCGCTACCAGCTGAATGCAGTTTCTGCGCTGCGCGCCTCGGTGGGACAGGCTTATCGTGCGCCTTCGCTGGTGGAAGCCAATGCTGAGCAAGTGGTGAAGGTCGATGGCCAGATCAAGCGCCTCAATCTGCTTGCCGCAGCCGACATGAAGCCGGAGCGGATGCGCCACGCCGAGCTGGGCTATGTCGCCATTCATCAGGATCTCGGGCTTGACGTCGACCTGCGCGCCTTTCATCGCCAGTATGAGGACTACATCGATGATCAGCGCTGCTGGTATCCGGATCAGCCCTGGGAGCCTGTCATTTCCAGCAATGCCTTGATGTGTCCTCAGCCGTCGGCCAATTTCTTCCCGTTCGAGCACGAGTTCATGTCCTCACGGCGGCCACGCAGTTTCATCTTCCTCAATGGCGGCCGTTTCCACCTCCACGGCGTCGAAGCCAGTGTTGGCTGGCAACGTCCGGGCTGGGGGCGGGTTCAGCTGTCGCACGCGCTGACCGGGATCAATGCCAGGCGAGCCACGGTGGATAGCGATTTTGAGCAGAGCGTGCCGCGCAACATCACGTCGCTGCTGCTGATCAAGGACTTGCCTGCCCGCTGGCGGGTCAGCGCCGGTTATTATCGCCATTCGACCATGTACTGGCTCAATGACGGCGACCGCGTGTCGGCACGGGGGCGGTTTGATCTGAAACTGTCGCACAGCTTCGGTCCTGCGGCGCGCAGCAGTGAAATCGCATTTGTGGTGCAGAGCCTGCGCGGCAGCTATCCCGACTTTCATGAAGGCAAGCACCGCCATCAGCAGCAGCTTTTTGCCACCTTGATGCTGAACTGGTAGGCCGACCGGATGCGCGCTGCCGTCCTGAAGCTCTGCCGTCGCTGCCTGTTCTGGCTGCTGTTGCTGCCATGCGGCATGGCTCATGCCGGCTTTGACATTGTCGTCGTGCTGTCGCGGGCCGAAGGGCCGCATCAGGTGTTTGCCCAGCATTTCAGCCGTGCGGCCTCCCGCCTTGGACATCGGGTTCAGGTAGTGAGCGCCGAGGATGAGCCGCTCGATCCGGCGGTGCTGCGGGACGTTGATCTGGTGGTGAGCAGTGGCGAGCTGGCGCTGACTGCGGTATTGCAACGGCCGGAGCGGCCAACGCTGGCAGTGATGCTCGGGCAGCAGGCGTTCGAACGCCTGCGTGCACTCGAGCCGACGCGTGCGCTGGGGGCAATGCCGCTGGACCAGCCCCCGTCGCGCCAGTTGCGGTTGTTCAGGGCGCTGCTGCCACAAGCGCAGCAGCTCGCCTTGCTGCAGCAGAGCTATGCGGCAAAGCTGGAGTCGTTCAGCGCGGCGGCAGCAGAGTGCGGGCTTGAGCTGCAGACGGCGCAGCTGGATGATCCGCGTCAGCTCGTGCAGCAGCTTGATGTCTTGCTGCGTGATAGTGATGCCTTGCTGGTGCTGGCGGAAGCGGCGGTGAGTGCTCCGGCTGCGGTGCGTTCCATCCTGCTGACCAGTTATCGCCAGCGCAAACCCTTGCTCGCTTTCTCGCAGGCCTATGTCGATGCTGGAGCGCTGGCGGCGGTGTTTACCACGCCTGGGCAGGTTGCCGAGCAGGTGCTCAGCTGGCTGGCGCAGCAGGACGGTGAACTTCCGCGCCTGCCGGAATTGTCTTTTCCGCCAGAATTCGAACTGGCGGTGAATCGCAAGGTGGCGCGCTCGCTCGGGCTGCAGATTGCTCCGGATGAAGTTCTCATCCGCGAGATCGCCGGGGGAGACTGCCGATGAAGACCAAAGTACGCAGCCTGCGCGCCCGTCTGCTGAGGACCATCCTGTTGCCGGTGTTGTTGCTGATCGTCAGCATCATCGTGCTGATGCTGGTCAGGGGCGGGCAGATGATCCGCGAGGGCAGCATCAACCGCGGAATGGCGATCGTCAGCTTTCTGGCGCCCGCAGCCGAATATGGTTTCATCTCCGGCAATGAGCGCAGCCTTGGCGAGCTGCTCCAGGCCGTGATGGAGCAGCCTGGAGTGACTGCCGTGCTGCTCCAGGATGAGGAGGCGAGGACGATTGCCGTGCGTGGGCAGCCACGTTTCACTGATCGCTTGTCGTTCGAACAGGTGGGCAAGGCGCAGCTGCTGCACGATGCAGGGCGATACAAGAGCTTTGCTGCGGCAGTGATGAGTCCTGAAATCGAAGTCGATGAGCTTGCCGTACGTGCTGAAAGCGGTAATCAGCTCCGCCTTGGCTGGGTCTATGTCGAAATCGATACCGGCGAAAACTTGCAGCAGCTGGGCGCGGTGGCGCTGGCCTCGTCCGGCTTCGCCCTGCTCATCCTGCTGCTGACCGGTGGCGTGGCCTTGCGACTGGCCAATCAGGTCAGCGAGCCGCTGGAGGCGCTGGCGGATGGCGTGGCACGCATTGCCAGTGGTGAGCGTGAAGTCCAGGTGGTGACGGCGGTTGCCAGTGCTGAATTGCATGGTTTGCAGCAAGGTTTCAACCAGATGGCCAGGGCGCTGGATCAGGCGCATGACGAAATGCAGGCGAAGATCGACCAGGCCACCAGCCAGCTTGCCCATCAGGCCACCCATGACATGCTTACCGGTCTGCCCAACCGGCGGGCATTCGAAGAAGCCTTGCGCAGCGCGCTGGAGGCTTCACACCGTGCTTCGGATCAGGCGGTGCTGTGCCTGATCGACCTCGACGGCTTCAAATTCATCAACGATACGGCTGGCCATGCTGCCGGTGATGAGGCCTTGCGTCAGGTGGCCGGATTGCTGCGACGTCAATTGCGCGCGGATGATCAGATTTACCGCATCGGCGGTGATGAGTTCGCCCTCATCCTGCGCCACTGCAATAGCCGGGATGCCCAGCGGATCTGTGACCATGTGTGCGAGATGGTTGCGGATAGCGCTTTCATTCATGAGGGGCGGCACTTCAAGCTGGGTCTGAGCATCGGCTTTACCGCGATGCAGGCGGAAGGGCTCAGCGCAGCCGAGCTGGCCCGTCGTGCCGACCAGGCCTGCTATGCGGTGAAACGGGGCGGGCGCGGTTTTGCGCTCGAATACGCTGCTGCTGAGTGATGGCAGCTGGACGTGATACCTGACGTGATACAATTGCACACTGTTTCAGCAAGAACTACAGGTGCCGGACGTCTGCCATTCAGGGCGCGTCCGGTTAAACGGGAACAAGGTGAGTCGCTGCGCAACCGACAAGCTTGCGCACGCACAAGGCCTTGGCTGCCCCCGCAACGGTAAGTACATCGGGATCGGTCCCGGTGGTGACGTCGGATGGATGACGCCATCACCAGCCACTGCTGTGCCACGTGACTTCCAGCAAGGAAGTGCGCGAACACAGTGGGAAGGCGACTGATCCGGCAACCGGCATCTGCCGGCTGCGCTGTACCAGCCCGGAGACCGGCCTGTTGGCGTCATGCGTTTTCGCAGCAGCGGAGCGCGTGGCATTCAGCAACAGACCGTCTGCGGGGAAGCAGAAGGTGGTGCCACAGCGTGATGCTTGTGCGTCAGGGCTGCGGGAGCTGCCGGCACATCCAGACGGTCAGGATGATTCACCTTGACCATGGCCCAACTACAGCACAAACAGCACAAATCCGATTTCCGTTGCAGCACGGCAAAGCTGCGTCCCCTGACGCTCGCCTTGCTGGCAACGTGTTCCACTTCTGTGGCGCTGGCGCAAACCGTGCTTGCTCCCGTTGAAGTCACTGCCCCACCTGAACCCGGCCTCGGCCTCAATCTGCCGCTGGCCGCTGGCAGTCGCACTGGCGTATCGGCGCAAGAGCTGCCAGCCAGCGTCGAGCAGATCGATGCCGAAACCATGCGCCGCCGTGGCGATTTCGGCCTCGTCGAAGCCATCACCCGCAGCACCGGCCTTACTTCGCAAGGCACGGGCGGCAATGGCGGTCTGGCCTTTTCGGCACGCGGTTTTGCCGGTGTCAATTCGGTCGGCGTCGCGGAAGACGGCAGCCGCATCGGTACCGCAGCGGGGACGATCAACTATCCCAACACCAGCTGGGGTTATGAGCGCATTGAAGTGTTGCGCGGTCCGGCCTCGATTGTCTCGGGCGCCGGCACGGCCGGAGCGGTGATCAATGCGGTGCGCAAACAGCCCAGTCGTGAGCAGTCGAGTGAAGTGCTGTTCGGCGTTGGCCAGTATGACTCGTACCGGCTCGGACTGGGCGCTACCGGTCCGCTTGGCGAAATCGCCAGTTACCGGGTCGATGTCTATGGTCACCAGCAAGATGCCAAGCGCGACCATTCGCGCGGTCAGGGCGGCAAGCTCATGAGCACTTTGCGCCTGCAACCGTCCAGCGATGTGCGCGTCGAATTGCTCGCCGACTTCAGCGAGCAGCGCCCGGGTGACTACTGGGGCACGCCGACCCATGAAGGTAAAGTGGTGAAGTCGCTGCGCCACGAAAACTACAACGCCAGCAACGGCCTGATCCACTACAAGGACAATCGGGTGCGTGCCCGCGCCGAATGGGCCGTCAACAGCAGTGTCACGCTGCGCAACGAGCTGTTCCATTTCACTTCCGACCGCCACTGGAAGAACATCGAGGCTTATCGCTATCAGCCGGCGACGGCCACCGTGCAGCGCTCCGACTATCTTGAAATCCGTCATGAGCTGGCCCAGCTCGGCAACCGTCTCGAAGCGGCGATCGAGCATGGCGACCACAAGGCAGTGCTGGGCTGGGAGTTTGCCCGCGCCAATCTGCGTCTGCACAACAACTCGCCCTATGGCGGCTCATCGACCGTTTCCGCGCGCGATCCGGTGCATGGCAAGTGGGAGAGTCCCGACCTCACCTTGCGCAAGGTCGATACCGACACCACCCAGCACGCGTTCTACTTTGAGGATGCCTGGCGCTTCAGCCAGCAATGGCAGCTGCTGCTCGGTGCCCGTCATGACCAGAGTGATTACGACCGCCGCGACTGGCTGACCGGAGTCAAATTCGGCAAGAAGCTGAACGGCACCGCCTGGCGACTGGGGCTGAGCCACTTCATCAGCGAACAGTTGAGTGTCTACGGTCAGTACAGCAAAGGCTATGACCCGATCGACAGCATGCTGTCGATGAGCATGACCAACACCGCGTTCAAGCTCACTTCCGCCAAGCAGTACGAGCTCGGCATCAAGCAGCAGTTTGGTCAGGGGCTGGGTGAATGGACGGCGGCGATCTACCGCATCGACAAGGACGACATCATCACCCGCGATCCCTTGCAGCCGGCCCTGTCGGTGCAGGGTGGCAGCCAGCATTCGAAAGGCATCGAGCTGAGCGGGGTGCTGCGGCCCAGTCGTGTGCTGACACTGGAAGCCAACTACGCTCTGGTCGATGCCGAGTTCGACAAGTTGATCGAAGCCGGTGGTGCCGACCGCTCCGGCAAGCGTCCGTCCAATGTGGCGCGCCACAATGCCAACCTGTGGGGCCACTACCTGATCGGTGACTGGCAGGCTTCGCTGGGCGCTCGCCACGTCGGCAAGCGTTACGCCAACAATGCCAATTCGCTGACGCTGCCGTCCTACACCGTGTTTGACGCTGCGCTCAGCTGGCAGTACGACGCCCGCACCACCTTGCGTCTGCTTGGCCGCAATCTGAGCGACAAGCTCCACGCTACCGCGTCCTATGGCGGCAACTTCATCCTGGGCGAGGAACGTCGGGTGGAGCTGATTGCCGAGATGAAGTTCTGAGCCGGCTGGCGGTGCTGTCCGTGGGCAGCACCGCAGTTCTGAGGGAGAAATGATGCGCCGCAGTATCCGCATGATGGGTTTGATGGTCGGGCTGCTTGGATTGGGCGGGTCCACGGTAGCGGCTGCCGCCGAGGTGGAGCCGGTGGAAGTCGAAGTCTGTGGCGAGCTGCAACGTTATGACGCAGTACCGCAACGGGTGGTGACGCACGACGTCAACATCACCGAGATGTTGCTTCATCTCGGTCTGGGTGAGCGGCTGGTGGGCTACAGCGGGCTGCGCGGCAACAAGAACGTGGCGCCGCAATACCGCGCGCAGCTGGCAGGCGTGCCCGAACTGTCCACTCAGGGCATGAACCTGGAAGCGGTCATCGGCGCTGGTGCGGATTTTGTTTTCGGGGGCTGGAGTTACGGCTTTCGGGAAGGCGAGGTGACGCCAGCGGTATTGCGCGAGTTCGGCATCCAGTCCTATGTGCTCACCGAATCCTGCGTGCGCAAAGTGGCGCGCACCGCAGTGTCGCTGGAGGATACCTTCAACGACATGCTCAATCTCGGCCGCATCTTCCGCATCGAGCAAACGGTCGAAGCACTGGTTGCACAGCAGCGCGCTGAACTGCAGGCAGTCACCGATGCCTTGCAAGGCATCAAAGCACGTCCCAAAGTGTTGGTCTATGACAGCGGCGCCAACGCTTTTACTACCGTCGGTCGCTTCGGCATGCCCAATGCGATGATCGAAGCTGCCGGCGGGCGCAACATCTTCGACGACATTCCGAGCAACTGGCCGCGTGGCAACTGGGAGAACGTAGTCGAGCGCAACCCGGACTGGATCGTCATCATCGACTACGACCACCCCGGACCGCAGGGCAAGATTGACTTCCTGCGTTCGAAAGCGGAGTTGGCCACGGTCACTGCGCTGCAGCAAGGCAATTTTGTCGTGCTCACTTACGCCGAAGCCACGCCGGGGCCGGGCAATGTCGCTGCTGTGCGCCGGCTGGCGCAGGCTTTTCACCCCGGACGGCTGCAGTGAGTGTGACCGCAGTGCTGCGCGCGCGCATGACGGCTCTGCCGGTGCTATTGCCCGCGTTGGCGGCGCTGTTGCTGCTGTCGCTCACGCTCAGCATCACCCTGGGGCCGGTGGAGATTTCCCCTGCGCGCGTCTGGCAGATTGCCATCCATGAACTGGCCCAGCGGCTGGGGCTGGGCTTGGCCGCCGGTGACTGGTCGCCAGCGCAGTTCCAGATCGTGTGGCTGATCCGCCTGCCACGGGTGCTGCTTGCCGCCGTGGTTGGCGCCGGACTGGCAGTGGTGGGCGTCACCATGCAGGCGATGGTGCGCAATCCGCTCGCCGATCCTTATCTGCTCGGCGTTTCTTCCGGCGCTTCGGTGGGTGCTGTGCTGGTGCTGGCGTATGGGGCATTCGCCTTTGCCGGTGTCCATGCCTTGCCGTTGGGCGCTTTTGCCGGCGCGCTGCTTGCCTGTGTCGCGGTGTATGGGCTGGCACACAGCGGCGGCCGGCTGCTGGCGCCGCGCCTGATCCTTGGCGGAGTGGCGATCGGCTACTGCCTGGGCGGCCTCACCAGCCTGATCACCCTCACTGCCGGTCAGCGCGAGCTGGCCAATGCGGTGCTGACGTGGACGCTGGGCAGTCTCGCGGGTACGCGCTGGAACGAGCTCGGCCTGCCGGCGCTGGTGCTGGTGCTGGGCACGGCCTGGCTGCTGCTGCAGGCGCGTGCGCTCAACGCGCTGCTGGCCGGGGATGAAACCGCCAACACCCTGGGGGTGGACACCACACGGCTGCGGCGCAGCCTGTTCGTGCTGGTGTCGTTGCTGACCGGAGTGATGGTGGCAGTCAGTGGCGCGATCGGTTTCATCGGTTTGATGGTGCCGCATTTCACCCGCATGCTGGTCGGCACCGAGCACCGCCGCGTGCTGCCGGTGGCGGCGCTCAGTGGCGCGATTTTCCTGGTGTGGGTCGATGCCGGCGCACGCATTGCTTTTGCGCCCACCGAGTTGCCGGTCGGCATCATCACTTCGCTGATCGGCGGCCCTTTCTTTGTCTGGATGCTGTACCGGCGCGGTCTGCTCACTGGAGCAGGACGATGAAGCTGGCGGCGCAAGATCTGTGCTGGAGCGCGCCTGCGGATGCCCATCAGCGCAGTGCCCGGCGGATTGTCGACGATCTGTCACTGCACGTTGCCGAGGGGGAACTGGTCGGCCTCATCGGCCCCAATGGCAGCGGCAAATCGACCGTATTGCGGATGATTTACCGCATCCTGCGTCCGCAGGCCGGGACGGTGCTGCTCGACGGCGAGAATGTGTGGGCCTTGTCGGCACGCGAAAACGCCCGTCACATGGCGGTGCTCGCCCAGGAGCCGGCGATGGATTTTGATTTCGGCAGCTTCAGCGTGCGGGAAATGGTGTGGATGGGACGCACGCCGCACAAGGCGGTGTTCGCCCGCGATGACGCTGAGGACGCGGCAATTGTCGATGAGGCGATGCAGCGCACCGGGGTGCACCACATGGCGGAACGCAATTTCGCCAGCCTGTCCGGCGGCGAAAAGCAGCGTGTGCTGATGGCGCGCGCGCTGGCCCAGCAGGCCAGTCTGCTGGTGCTCGACGAGCCGACCAATCATCTCGACATCCGTTATCAGTTCGAGATCATGAATCTGATCCGCAGCCTGGGGGTGAGTGCCATCGCCGCGCTGCATGAGCTCAACATCGCTGCCCACTATTGCGACCGTCTTTATCTGCTGCAGGGTGGCCGGCTCGCAGCGAGCGGCACGCCGGCGCAAGTGCTCACTGCGGACACCATCGCCCGGGTTTATGGCGTGCGCGCCCACATCCGGCTCCATGTTCGCAGCGGCAAGCCGCAGATCGACTTCCTTCCTGACCAACTTATTCCGGATGAATTGCTGCCATGAACCACAATGCACCTGCCGCCCTCATCCTGCTTGGTCGTGGTGGTCTCGGCCCGGCCGCACAGGAAGAAATGGCGAACATGATCGCCGGTGTCGAAGCGGCGTTGCCCGATGTGCAGGTGACAGCAGCTTTTGTCGACCGCGAAGCGCCGTCGTTGCCGGACGCGCTTGATGTCTGCGCCACGGCGGAGCGGATCGTTGTCCAGCCAGTGTTCAGCCCTGGCGACAAGGCTTTGCTGCGCTGGTTGCAGAAAGTGGCGCTGCGCTGGCGCAGTGCGCAACCGGCCGGACGCAGCCTGCCGGAGATCGCGTTTGCCCCGGCGCTGGGCAGCTTGCCGGAGCTGGCTGAATTGCTTGCCCGTCAGGCGTGCAAGGCGGCCGACTTGCCCGATGTGGCAGCCAGTGCCGGCAAGGACTGGGCGCGGGATCCGCTGGCCTGGTCGAATGTGCCGCCTCACCAGCGCCATGTGCTGTTCTGTCTCGGCCCGCGCTGTGCCGCTCTCGGCGGGGTGGCGCTGTGGCAACATCTTGGTGAGCGCCTGCGCGCCACTGGCAAGTTGCAGAAGACGGTGATGATGTTGCAGACCAGTTGCCAGTATCCTTGCAATCACGGCCCGCTGATGATCGTCTATCCCGACGGCAACTGGTATGGCCGGCTGGATGAAGCGGCGATCGACCGCATCGTTGAGCAGCATCTTGATCAGGGTACGGTCGACGCGGCCAGCTGCATTCATCGCCTGGGCGAGACGCAGACGCTGGATTCGGCAGTGCGTTGAGCGGTGAGCTGGACAATGAGTTTGCAGCTCGCCTTGTTTCCATGCATGCTTGGCCGCTGTCCTAGATCAGCTTTTGTCTGTCCCTGCATGGCCCTGACGCTTGCCCATCCTGTTTCTGCCGAACTTGTCATCAAGAAAAGCCGTTTCATCGCCTGTGTGCAGCCGATGGCCGATCGGGCTGGTGCGCAGCAGGTCGTGGCTGAGCTGTGGCGAGAACATCCTGGTGCCCGCCATGTGTGCTGGGCGCTGCTCGCCGGCGGGCATTCGGCGGCGGTCGATGATGGCGAACCGAGCGGTACTGCCGGACGACCAATGTTCGAAGTGCTGCGTCATCAGGATCTCGATGGCGTGCTGGCCACGGTGGTGCGCTATTTCGGTGGCGTGAAGCTCGGCGCAGGTGGTCTGGTGCGCGCCTATACCGATGCAGTCGCTCAGGCCCTGCTGCAGGCAGAGAAAATTCCCATCGTGCGTCGGCTGAGCTTTGCCTGCGAGCTGCCTTACGCTTTCGAAGGCATGCTGCGACGCGAACTTGAAGCTGCAGCGGCGAGTCTGGATGCCGTCGACCATGCTGCGCTGGTGAAGATGGCGTTCAGCGTCGATGAACAAGGTGCGCCCGCGCTGCTGGCCCGGCTCAATGAGCTCGGCCAGGGTCAGCTGCAGTGGCTGGATACGGAGCAAAGCGGGCAGCTCGCCACCGAGTGAGGCGCGCTGCCCGTTGCCAGCCGGAGCCGCGTTGCAGTCCGGCTCCGGATTCAGCTGTCCGCTCGTTCAGCCTTCCAGCAGGCTGCGCAGCATCCAGGCGGTTTTCTCGTGCACTTCGATGCGCTGGGTGAGCAGATCGGCGCTGGGCTGATCATTGGCTTCGTTGACGGTGTCGAACAGCTGACGTGCAGTGCGCGCCGTGGCTTCCTGAGCCGCGACGAGATGACGCACCATCTCTTCGGCGCTCGGCACGCCTTCGACTTCTTCGATCGACGCCAGCTTGACGAACTCCCGATAAGTGCCCGGAGCGGGAAAGCCGAGGGCACGGATGCGTTCGGCAATGGTATCGAGCGCATTCCACTGTTCGGTGTACTGATCCATGAACATCGCATGGAGGCTGTTGAACTGCGGCCCGGTGACGTTCCAGTGGAAATTGTGGGTCATCAGATAGAGGGTGTAGCTGTCGGCAAGCAGGCTCGACAGGCCATTGACGATCTTCTTGCGCTGCTCTTCCGGAATGCCGATGTCGATGACTGGAACTTTGGGGTGTTTGCTGGCCATGAATGGAACTCCTGAAAGGTGAAGGGTGCGCATGGGTGCAAAGGCACGCCACTTCCCAAGCATAGCTCGCAGTCCGCAGCTTGGCGAGTGTCGTCAGGGCAGCCGCACCGTGCGCAGCGACGCAAGCCACGATCCGGTGAGGTGGGCAACGTTGTCCAGCGCCGCCGCGATGAAGGCGAGATCGTCACCTGGCAAACCTTGACCGCGAGTGGCGCAGATGTCGGGCAAAAGCGCTGAAGAAACGGTGACTTCTCCCCCAAGGCCGGCTTTGGATGCGATCATGCCGGCTTTTGTCCAGATTCGAGACCGCAACAGGCATGAAGCAGAATACTCCTTTGCGCATCCGCAATTTCCCCTCTGCCGAAGAGGAAATGCGCAGTGCGCAGCCCAATGAACGTTACAACGGCCCCGGCAGCGCTTTTCAGATGGCGTTTACCGATACCGAATTCCTGCTGCGCGAGGAGCTGCGTCCGGTTCGTCTCCAGCTCGAACTGCTCAAGCCCGAGCTCATCCAGCAGGAGCAAGGCGTTGAATCGACCGTGGTGGTGTTCGGCAGCGCCCGCTTCAAGTCACGCAGCGAAGCGGAAGCTGCGCTTGAGCAGGCGCGTGCTGCAGGAGATACGGAGGCCATTCGCAAAGCCGAAGTGATGCTGCGCAATGCGCACTGGTATGAGGAAGCACGGCGCTTTTCGCAGCTGGTGACCGAGGAGGCCGAAGTGCTCGGCGAGCCGGTGATCATCGCCACCGGCGGTGGCCCGGGGGTGATGGAAGCCGGTAATCGTGGTGCTCACGAAGCCGGGGGACGCAGCATGGGGATGAGCATCGTGCTGCCGTTTGAAGAAGCGCCGAATCCCTACATCACGCCCGAGCTGTGCTTCCGCTTCCATTACTTCGCCATCCGCAAGATGCATTTCCTCATGCGTGCGGTGGCACTGGTGAGCTTTCCCGGCGGCATGGGTACGCTGGACGAACTGTTCGAAGTGCTGACCCTCACTCAGACCCACAAGATTCGCCGCCGCCCGATTGTCCTTGTCGGTCGTGATTTCTGGGAGCGGCTGATCAATTTCGAGGTGCTGGTGGAGCACGGCGTGATCCACCCGGAAGACACCAGCCTGTTCCACTATGCGGATACTGCCGAAGAAGCCTGGGAGCTGATCAAGGCCGCTTATCGCACCGGTGATCCGGCACGGCTGGCACCGCAGACGGCAGCCAATGGATTCAACGGCTGATCAGGCTCCGGATTGCAGCAGCTCGCGTAACACCACCGCGTTGTTGTGCGCTTCGTCGTGAGCGGCGTAGAGCAGGGTGAGCACGGGCTGAGCGTTGGCGAGCTGGCGCAGTTGCTCAAGTCCTGCGGCGGCTTCGCCGCTGGCGAGTTCGATGCGATAGCGCTGCTGAAATTCCTCCCAGCGGCTGGCCTCGTGGTTGAACCAGTGGCGCAGCTCGTTGGAAGGAGCGACTTCGCGCAGCCATTCGTCGAGGGCGGCTTTTTCCTTGCTGATGCCGCGCGGCCACAGGCGGTCGACCAGCACTCGGTAGCCATCGTCGGCGCTGGCGGGCTGATAAATGCGTTCAATACGGATGTCCATGGCGGTCTGCTCCGGTAAGATTACGGATCGCAGTCGGCTGGAGTGCTGCCCTCGGGTTTGACCTCTGCCGGGTTGCGCTTTGTTCAGTATAGATTTTCTCCCGTCCCTGTCATTCCGTTGATGCCTTCTTCTTTCCAGCCCGGCTTGGGCTTGCGCGATGTGAGCGCTTTCGGCCAGGTGTTCACACCGCAGACCGTGGTGCAGGCGATGCTCGCGCTGCGCCGCAATCAGGGACGCGTGCTTGAGCCGTCCTGTGGTGATGGCGCCTTCTTCCAGCATCTGCCCGGCGCTGTCGGCCTTGAGCTGGATCCCGGCCACTGTCCGCCGCAAGCCCGGGTGCTGGATTTTTTTGCTTATCCGCTGGCGGAGAAATTCGCCACCATCATCGGCAACCCGCCGTATGTGCGTTATCAGGACATTCCTGCCCAGACCGTGCAGCTGATCGAGCAGGGCGGTCATGGGCGCTGTCTCGACAAACGCTCCAATCTCTATCTGTTTTTCATCGAGAAGTGCTTGCGCCATCTGGAACCGGGTGGGGAGCTGATCTTCATCACCCCGCGCGACTTCATGAAGAGCACTTCGGCAGTCAAGCTCAATCGTTTGCTGGCCGAGCAGGGCAGCATCACCGATGCGATCGAGCTGGGCGATGCGCGGGTGTTTGCCGATGCGGTGCCCAATTGCCTGATCTGGCGTTTCGAGCTGGGTGGTCGGGATCGTGCGCTGCGTTACGCCGAAATCGGCGCTGCCGACAAGCTGGCGAGCGCATTGGCAGCACCGCGCTGGCAGCAGCGTCACTTCATCGAAAGTGCCGGTCATCTGATGTTTGCCTGCGAAGCCTATCCCTTGCGGTTAGGGGAGATTGCCTTCGTCAAAGTCGGGGCGGTTTCCGGCGCAGATGCGCTGTATACCGACGATGTGCATGGCAACCGTGATTTCGTCTGTTCATCGACGGTGCGCGATGGCCAGACCCGGCGCATGATCTGGTGCGAGCCGGGCAGTGCGCCGCCGGCGGTGCTGCGGCCACACAAGGCGAGACTGCTCGAGCGCAAGGTCACCCGCTTTGATGAAAGCAATTGGTGGATGTGGGGGCGAATGCATCACCGCAGCACGGCGCCGCGGGTGTATGTCAATGGCCGCACCCGGGTAGCGCAGCCGTTTTTCGTCCATCCGTGCACCGACTATGATGGCGCGGTGCTGGCGATTTTCCCCCGGCGTAAAGAGATCGAGGTCAGCGAATTGCGCGATGCGCTCAATGCGGTCGACTGGAACGAGCTCGGTTTCGTCTGTGATGGCCGCTTCCTGTTTACCCAGCGCAGCCTGGAAAACTCCCCCTTGCCGGCCAGCTTTGCCCGCTTCCTGCCTGCCGCCGCGCCGCACGATTCCCCGTTCGACTCTCAACCCGACTCCTGATCATGAGCCAGCCTACTCTCAAGCAACGCAAGACTTTCGCCCTCATCCGCATCATCGGCGGCCTGGTGGCCGCCCTCTATCTGAGCGCAGTGGTCGTCCTGAACATGGCGGAAGGCAAACCGCTCGCCGGTAGCCTGTTGTATACCGCGCTGGTTGCACTGCTTGGTTACGCTTACGCTGCCTGGCATCTGCGAGCTCTGGCGGCGGTGGCGAAAGAGGAAAAATCTGCAGCCAGCGCAGCGAATGACGCCAATAGTCGATAAAGTGAATCGATAAAGTGGATGAATCACGCCCTGTTTTGGCAGCGGATTGGGCGACTGAAGCATCAAAAAAACAAATAAAAACCGAATTGATTCTCAGTTATATTTCCGCCCCCCTTTTTTTCGAGCTGAAACCATCCCATGTCTCCGCTTTCGACCGTGAAGAAGCCCAAGTCGCTTCGTCTTGCCAATGGCGTCGCCGCCAGCCTGTCCGCTGCCGCCCTGTTGCCACAATGCTCGTCTGCCGGTGTGGGTGAAAGGCGTGCTTGCCGTTGATGATGCACTCGCCTTGCAGGCAGCAGGTTTGGCGGGGATCATCGTTTCCAATCATGGCGGGCGCAGCCTCGATGATGCACCAGCCAGTCTTGATCAGCTGGCAGCGATCCGTGCCACGCTGGCCGAAATCAATGCTGCAGCTTTGTTGGCTGCACCGTTTCCGGAGCGTTCACGAGCATGCTGATTTCACTTGAACAGGTGTTGAGCAAAGATGAAGTGAGCCAGTTTCGCACCGAGCTTGACGCCGCAGCCTGGCAGGATGGTGCCGCCACCGCCGGTACGCTGGCGAGGGCCGTCAAGCACAACGAGCAGCTGGCTGCAGGCGACATGGTGCTGTATCCCTCCAGCAGTCTGCATCGGGTGACCCCGGTTACGCGCGGCGCGCGGGTTGCCGCCTTTTTCTGGATCGAAAGTCTGGTCGCTGATGAAGCTGAGCGCAGCCTGCTGTTCGACCTCGATCAGTCCGTCCAGCAGCTTACCCCGCTGCTCGCCGCCGATGATCTGCGCCTCGTCCAGCTCACCGGGGTGTATCACAACTTGTTGCGCCGCTGGGCCAGGCCCTGAACGCGCAGCGTGGAAACAACAAGGGCGAACCCGGAGGTTCGCCCTTGTTGTGTGAAGCCGGGAAAAATCGGCGTCCCGCTCAGTCCTTGCGGTACTTGTCGTGGCAGGCCTTGCAGGTGCCGCCGGTGGCGGCCAGCGCCTTGCCGATGGCCGCCTTGTCGCCGGTGGCAGCAACCTTGGCCAGCTCGTTGGCAGCCTGGTTGAAGTCGGTGGCGAGCTTGCCGACATCTTCCATGTTCTGGAAGAACTCGGGCTTGACGCGGGTCTTGACGTTGCCGACGTCCTTGTCGGTGCCGGGGCCAAACAGCGCGCCCATGCCCGAGTTGGAGATCGCGGCGATCACTTCAGCGGCAGCCTGAACCTGCTGGGCGTTGAAGTCACCTTCGAGGTTGTTCTTGATCTTGCCCATGTTCCACGACATGAAGCTGTAGCCAGCCTGGCGGAACTTGATCTGCTCTTCGGGCTTGAGCTGGGCGGAAGCGGTGCTGGCGATGGAGAGGGCGAGTACGCCAAAAGCGATGATCTTTTTCATTCTTTCCTCGTCTGTGAGTGAAGGACTGCAGTGGAAAACCGGATCGAAAGACTGCGCTGCATCAGAAAAATCGATGACGTAGCGCAAGATTCAATGAGGACCGGTTTATATCAGAAAGAATTGATATGAACCAGTCACTTGTACATACCGTTACAAGCCGGTTCTCCTGCTTGCTCAGGCCGCCACGGCACTGCTGCGCTCGCTCAAGGCCGGCTGCAGACGATTGATTGCACTCAGCAGCGCGCGCAAGGAAGCGGTGATGATGTTGCTGTCCATGCCCACTCCATAACATTCACCGCCTTGTGCGCTGCTCGGCTTGATCTCGATGAAAGCACAAGCGCGGGCATCGGCACCGTCTTCGCTGGGGGCGAGCGAACGTTCTTCAAAGCTGCGCACCTGAACATCGGCACCGATGCTGCGCAAGGCATGGACTGCCGCATCAAGCGGGCCATTGCCTTCACCGCTGATCAACAGCTCGCGGCCATGGACTTCGAGCGCAAGGCGGATGCCCTGGCTCTTGCCACGTTCGAATAACTGGTGATCGACGTAACGCACCGGAGTGCAGGTGTCGAGGTAAGTCGCCTTGAACAGCTCCCAGAGCGCCGGTGACGACATTTCGCCGCCACTGGCGTCGGTGAGCTGCTGCACCTCGCGCGAAAACTCCACCTGCAAGCGGCGCGGCATGATGATGCCGTGGTCGGTTTCGAGCAGGTAGGCGACTCCGCCCTTGCCCGACTGGCTATTCACCCGGATCACGGAATCATAGCTGCGGCCAAGATCGGCGGGGTCGATCGGCAAGTAAGGCACGTTCCACGGTGCATCCGCCTTTTGAGCGGCAAATCCCTTCTTGATGGCGTCCTGGTGGGAGCCGGAGAAGGCCGTGAATACGAGATCCCCCACATAAGGGTGGCGTGGGTGAATGGGAAGCTGGTTGCAGTACTCGACCGTGCGTGCAACCGCGTTGATATCGGAAAAATCGAGTCCGGGGGCGACGCCCTGGGTGTACAGATTGAGCGCGAGGGTGACGAGATCGACGTTGCCAGTGCGCTCGCCGTTGCCGAACAGACAGCCTTCGATGCGGTCGGCGCCGGCCATCATGCCGAGTTCGGCGGCCGCAACACCGCTGCCACGGTCATTGTGTGGATGGAGCGAGAGCACGATGCTGTCGCGGCGGGCGAGATGACGGTGCATCCACTCGACCTGGTCAGCATAGACATTGGGCGTTGCCACTTCGACCGTCGCCGGCAAGTTGATGATTACCTTGTTGTCCGGGCGGGCATCCCATGCGGCGGTGACCGCATCGCAGATCTCCTTGGCGAAATCGAGTTCAGTGGCGGAAAAAGTTTCCGGGCTGTATTCGAGCAGGATCTTGGTGCCCGACTCCGCCTCCATCGCGCGACCGATCTGCTTGATGAGGCGCACCGCAGAGACCGCCAGCTCGAGCACTTGCGGCTTGTCCATGTTGAACACCACTTCGCGGAAAGTCGGTGAAGTGGCGTTATAGACGTGGATGATGGCGCGCGGTGCGCCGCGCACCGCTTCCATGGTGCGCCGGATGAGATCTTCCCGCGCCTGGGTGAGCACCTGGATCGTGACGTCGGCCGGAATGTGGTCGCCTTCGATCAAGGTGCGGACAAAATCGAAATCGGTTTGCGAAGCGGACGGAAAACCGACTTCAATTTCCTTGAAGCCGATGTCGCACACCGTGCGGAACATGCGCATCTTGCGTTCGACGCTCATCGGCTCGAACAGGGCCTGGTTGCCATCGCGCAGATCGGTGCTGAGCCAGATCGGTGCCGCATCAATGCTGTGGTTGGGCCACTGGCGGTCGGCGAGATCGATGACCGGGAAAGGGCGGTATTTGCCGGCGGGCTGAGGCAACATCATGGCGTTTTCCTGCGTTCGTGGTGGTTGGTTGATGGAGGAAAGTGTACGCCGATCGGGCTGGCAAAGGATTGCGTTGTTGCGCTGCAATATGGTAGTTTTTGGTTAAATATTGTGCTAAAGAAGTTATTCAAGCAATAATCTTGTTTCCATTCTCAAGCAAGGTGCTGAACATGCAGCTTGACCGCTATGACCGCCAGCTCCTCAAACTGTTGCAGCAGGACGGCCGGATCAGCAATCAGGATCTTGCTGAACGCGTCAGCCTGTCGCCTTCGGCCTGTCTGCGGCGGGTGCGTGCGCTCGAAGAAGCCGGCTTCATCACCGCTTATCGCGCTGTGCTCGATGCCAGGAAGCTCGGCCTGTCGCTGATGGTGCTGGTGCATATTTCGATGGATCGCCACACCGCCGAGCGTTTCAATCATTTCGAGACTGAAGTGGCGAAGATCCCTCAGGTGCTCGAATGCCTGCTGATCACCGGGCAGGCGGCCGACTACCAGCTCAAGGTGGTGGTCACCGACATGGATGACTACCAGCAACTGCTGCTCAACCGTCTCACCCGTATCCCCGGCGTTTCCGGCGTGCATTCCAGCTTCGTCCTGCGCCGGGTGATCGACAACCCGGCTTTGCCGCTGGGTGGTGGCTGAGCTGAAGCTTGCCAGTGCTAGACTTTCAGGCTGTGTCCTTTCCGCGTCCCCTCCGCTGATCATGAAATTTCGTCCTTCCCTCGCTCGTCTGCGCACTCCCGTTGCTGCGGCTGTACTGATGCTGGTCGGCCTTGGCGCCAGCGCTGCGGAGCTCAGCGTTGCCGTCGCGGCCAACTTCACCGCGCCGATGCAGAAAATTGCCGCCGCCTTCGAGCAGACCAGCGGCCATCGGCTCGCGCTCGCGTTTGGTGCTACCGGCAAGTTCTACGCCCAGATCAAGCATGGCGCTCCATTTACCGTGCTGCTTGCTGCCGATGCCGCCACCCCTGCGCGCCTTGAAGAAGAAGGGCTGGCGGTGGCGGGATCGCGTTTCACCTACGCCATCGGCAAACTGGTGCTGTGGAGCCGGCAGGCGGAGTTGCTCGGTGAGGGGAAGGATGAGGGCAAGAAAGTGCTGAGCAAGGGCGAGTTCGCCCATCTCGCCATTGCGGATCCCAAGCTCGCGCCTTACGGCGCCGCAGCAATGCAGACCCTCACTCGCCTTGGTCTGGCGGATGCGCTGCAAAGTCGCCTGGTCTACGGCGAAAGCATTGGCCAGGCCTATCAGTTCGTTGCCAGCGGCAATGCTGAGCTCGGTTTCGTCGCGCTGGCGCAAGTGCTGGAAGATGGCAAGCTGCGTGCAGGCTCGGCCTGGATGGTGCCGGATCAACTGTATGAGCCGATTCGCCAGGATGCGCTCATCCTGCGCAATGGCAGCGAGCAAGCGGCCGCTGCGGAGTTGCTCGAATTCCTGCGCAGCAGCACCGCCCAGGACATCATCCGCGCCTACGGCTACGGCCTGTGAGCGATGGTCGAGCTTGATGCAGCGGCCTGGAGCGCGATCTGGCTGACGCTCAAACTGGCCAGCCTGACCACCGTGCTGCTGCTGGTGCTGGCCACGCCGCTGGCGTGGTGGCTGTCGCAGACGCGCTCACGCTGGCGGGCGCCACTCAGTGCGCTGGTCACCTTGCCGCTGGTGCTGCCGCCAACAGTGCTGGGTTTTTACCTACTGGTGCTGATGGGGCCGGAAGGCGCGCTCGGCAGCCTGACTACCGCACTGGGCTGGGGCACGCTGTCGTTCAGTTTCGGCGGGCTGCTGATTGGTTCGATCATTTTTTCGCTGCCGTTCGCCGTTCAGCCGATCCAGCACGCATTCGAAGCCATCGGCCGCCGTCCGCTCGAAGTTGCCGCCACCTTGCGCGCTTCGTCGCTGGATGCTTTTTTCAGTGTTGCCTTGCCGCTGGCTCGCCCCGGTCTGCTCACGGCTGCGATTCTCAGTTTTGCCCACACGGTCGGTGAATTCGGTGTGGTACTGATGATCGGCGGCAATATTCCCGGGCGCACGCGGGTGCTGTCCACCCAGATCTACGGCCACGTCGAGGCGATGGAATATAGCCAGGCGCACTGGCTCGCCGCTGGCATGGTGCTGTTTTCCTTCCTGGTTCTGCTCAGCCTCGCCCTGCTGCGCCGTCAGGGCGGCAATGTGCTGCGCTAGTCGGGTCAGGTCTGTCAGCGATGATCACGCTCCGTCTCCATCTGCCGCGCGCCAGCTACCAGCTCCAGCTTGAAGTCGAACTGGCCGGACGTGGCATTACCGTGCTGTTCGGCCCTTCCGGTTCAGGCAAGACCAGTGTGCTGCGCTGTGTTGCCGGACTGGAGCGTGCCGAAGATGCTCTGGTGCGCATTGGCGACCACGTCTGGCAGGATGAGCGGGCAGGCATTTTTCTGCCGACCTGGCAGCGGCCGCTCGGCTATGTGTTTCAGGAAGCCAGCCTGTTTGAACATCTCGATGTGCGGCGCAATCTCGACTACGGCTTGCGCCGCAGCGGCAAAGGCACCGACCGTGCCGCCCGCAAACGAGCGCTCGATGAAGCCATTGAACTGCTCGGCATCAGTGCGCTGCTCGACCGTCGTCCGGCCAACCTGTCCGGTGGCGAGCGCCAGCGCGTCGCCATCGCCCGTGCGCTGGCGCTGCGGCCGCAGCTGTTGCTGCTCGATGAACCGCTGGCGGCGATCGACGTCGCCCGCCGTGCCGAGATCCTGCCCTGGCTGGAGCGTCTTCATGCTGAGCTTGCTTTGCCGATGCTCTACGTCACTCACTCGGTGGATGAACTGAGCCGGCTGGCTGACGAAGTGGTGGTGCTTGATCAGGGACAGGCGCAGGCCCACGGCCCGCTCGCCGAAGTGATGACCCAAGGCGCGTTGCCGGCGCTGATCGGTGACGAAGCCGCTGCAGTCATCGAAGCCAGCGTCAGCGCCCAGCTGTCCGAATGGCAATTGCTGCGCGTCAGCCTGGGCAGCGCCAGCATGCTGGTTGCGCCGCGGGATGAGGTGGCAACTCATCCGGTCGGCAGTCGCTTGCGCCTGCGCATCGCCGCACGCGATGTCAGCCTCAGTCTTCAAGCTCCGACCGCCAGCAGCATCCAGAATCAACTCACCGTGCGCATCGTGGATATTCAGCCCGATGCCCATCCCGCCCACTGTCTGCTTCGCCTGCAGCACGGGGAGCATTTTCTTCTCGCCCGTCTCACCCGCAAGGCGGTTGCCGAACTGGCCCTTGCCCCCGGCATGGTCGTGTGGGCGCAAGTCAAGGCGGTGGCCGTGCTGGCCTGAACGAAGCTGACTGCAGTTGCAGGATTGCCCGGTGACGCTTCTGGTTCGGGAGAGGGTGTTCGGAGTGGTGGTTTTGCCCGTTCAGTGCCGGACAGAAGGAGCGCCGAAAACACCGCACCTTCAAGGCCGTGTTTGTGCGGACCGTATCTTTTTGCAGTGCAGAGTTTGAGGCAAAGAAAAGGATGAGGGTCACACCGTTCCCCTCATCCTGCGATGCACCGGAGCCTGGTTCAAGCTCCAGTGGCCAAGGCGACCAAGGCCTCAGTTGAGCTTCAGCTCGCCCTTCATGACCGCCCAGTGGCCCGGGAAGGAGCAGAAAAAGGTGTATTTCTCGTCCGCCGAAAGCTTGGATACATCGAAGGTGACCGAGTCGCTCTCGCCGCCGCCGACCAGTTTGGTGTGGGCGATGATGCGGGGGTCGCCGTCATTCAGGTAATCCTTGGCCGGACCGGCCTTGGCGCTGTCGCCGGCCAGGCCCTTGACGTCGGCGTCCTTCGCCAGCACCCAGTTGTGACCCATGCTGGTCTTGGCCAGCTTGCCGACGTGCTTCAGTGTCAGGGTGAACTCCTGGCAGCTCTTGTCGACCACGATCTCCTTGGTGTTGAACTGCATCTTGTCGTTGGCTTCGATGGTGGCCTCGCAGGCAGCCCAAGCGGGCGCAACGGCAGCGGACAGCAGAACGCACGCAGCAACTTTTTTCAGATTCATCGATATCTCCTATGGTTTTCTGGGTATCAGGAACAGATTGACTGTAACAATGGCAAACGGCGGCCTTGGCTGTCACCAAGAAACCCGGCATAACGCAAGCCCCCTGAATCGACCGCCTTTGCCGCAGAATGAGAACCAGTTCCAGACCGGCCCATTGTGCGCCAGCACGCCGCCTGCCGCAATGGCCGCATGTTCGCCAAAGGAGTGCTGCGATTTTCAGGTGATGCCGATCACGCCGCCAGTTGTTGCTCCGCCATTCGCGGCGCTGCGCCCAGGCCGCGCAGATAGGTTACCGTGTCGATCCTGGCAACATCCGGTCGCCTTCAGCAGCTCCAGATATTTCCCGCCTTCGGCACTAGATCGCCGGGTTTTTACGTGGGCGCCCGCCGAGCTGTCCATTGGCGCGCGCCGCAGTTGCCTTGGCTTCTGAAGTTTTCTGCCCCCCGATTCGCCCTGCTGCTGCACTCATCCAGCGCCTGGAGCCCAGCATGCCCTCAAGCAGGGTAGGTAGATACAGATCCGCATCAAGCTGCGGAAAATGCAAGCCGAGTCCAGAGGGGCTGATCTCGATCTCGCTGAGTGCTTGCGGTGTCGCCTGGCCGAGTCCCTGGGCCAGATGGGGTTTGAACGACACTTCGAGCCCGGAACTCAGCACAACCACGACGCGTTCCCGCTGCGCGTCAAAATGCGCCTCAGTCGCCACGGGGCCACGCGCACGCCGATCCTGCCCGCAGCGGTTGGCCCGTTCGAATTCAGTTTCAGAAATCGTCATGAAGGTGCTCCCACTCATTGCACAGTTTGGGCAATTCCGCCATCAGCGCGGCGCTGAATGCATTCAGATCCTTTCGGGTGAAACCGAAGTTCTCGCGTAGTTCGGGTGGCCCGTCAGGGCAGTGAAGCTTGAACACCGCTTCGCATCCCCCTCCGATTACGTGCACGTGAGCGGGGCGGTGATCGTTCGGATAGATCACAACCCGAGCGCTGGCGAATCGAAGAACGGTAGGCATTATAGCAATTAACCCAAGCGGTTTAGGTTATATATCAGAGCGATCGCATGAATGTCTTTGTTGTTTTTAATCAAGGATAAAGCTTGTTTGGGTTTTTGTCTGAGCGCGGCTGTTCAGGAACGCAGCGTCTTTCGATTCGTTGTGAGCTGGGGGCCATGCCCCGAGCAAGCGCTCGTCGCAGCACCAGCGCCTGCAAGCCGGGGCATGGCCCCGGCGCCACAAGAAAGATCTGCGGCCCAAAAGGGCGGAGGAGTGCTGAGGATCATTCATGCGATTGCCCTGAGGGAACGGCTTGCTTTTGGTTTGCGCGACATCAATACTGTCGCGATCATGTTTTCGCGACAAATTCAGTCGCAAAATGTCGTGATTGGCACAATGCGCGACAACGGGGCGCAATCATGACGAGCACCACATCCTCCTCCGCACAGCAGTTGTTGCTTGCAATCCTGACCAGATTTCCTGCAAGCCTTTGAGGACGGACGTCAACAAGCGTGTCTCCCGTCTGGCGGCCAACATCTCGCTGATTCAGCACAACCTGTGCCCGCTGTCTTTTGTCGATGTCAGCCAGAACCTCTATATCAGCGCCATGCTGGGCGTGTATGAGCTTCAGCGCATCGAGTTGCTGCGCGATCTCTTTGTGTGGGCCTATCAGAGATCCTGCGCCCGCTATTCGGCCGTGCGCCAGTCGCTGGGCGAGCCGGATCTGTTTCGCCTGCAGCACAGGCAGGCGATTGGAGAAGTGGTGGCTGCAGTGGTGCGCGAGCGTCTGAACAAAGCTCAGGCGATTGCCCATATTCACCAGTTCGCCCGGCAGTCTGTGGCGCCGTCCGAGCAGCACAAGTTCATCGAGACGGTGGAAACCCAGCTCCTGAGCCTGCATGAAGGCAGCATCGCTCGCTACCGTTTGCGGCCTGGGGAATTTCATGCCTGGTAGCAAAGCTGGTGCTGAAAGGGCGACAGGCTGTGTGGTTGTGGCCGCTGTCTGGCTTTGTGTGTCGACAGCGAATGTCCTGCCAGATATTGGAGAACAGCAGTCGGTAATCGGCATCGTGACCGTGGGGCATGGCGCAGACTCGGTGACGAGGATGTGCCAATGCCAATGGAGTTTGATGCAGATTGGGCTGGTTGCTGCGGGAGCCTTTGCCGCGCGACGTCAGTCACGCTGCCAGTTGTTGCCCCGCCATCCGCCGCGCTGCGCCGAGGCCGCGCAGATATTTCACCTGCCGCGTCACGCAGTGAGCACTCAAGGCCTCGGCGGCGCCGACGGCGCTACCGAAATGTCGCATCATCCGTGCCGAGCACTCGACAAACTGCTCCGGGTCCAGTTCCAGACGTGCCAGCAGACGAGGTGTGCATTCCGGCATCTGGCCGCGTTTGTGCGGATGCTGGCAACGTCCGGTCGCTTCCACCAGCTCCAGATAGTCTTCCAGACTGAACGGGATCGCCGCTCGCAAACGACCGGTCGCATCGAACGGCATCAGCGGCTGCAAAGTGAGTTGCGCCAACTGTGTTTCGTGGCGCAGGGGCAGGATGGAGCGTACCTTGTCCGTTTCTGCATCACCAGAAACTGGCGGCGTGGATGCTGCAGCGGCAGAACGCGGCTTTTTCATGCCCGCCGACTGCGTATCCACGCTTTCTGAACACTCTGCACGCAGTGCGCGCATGCGCTCCGCCACCGAAGTGTGTGCCGACTCTTCCGGCGTTTCTGCCATCGCCGCGCGTATCGGGTTCAGATCGACATAGGTCATCGCCGTCAGGATTGCCTGTTCATCAAGCAAGGCCTGGCTCTTGAAACGTCCTTCCCAGAAGCGCCCGGTCACCCCGTCCTCGGCATTGGCCTGACGTGCGATTGACTCGTTCAACACCCGCATGAACCAGGAAATGTCGATCAAGCGTGCCCGATAGACTTCGGCCAGCTCATCGATACGCATC
>JAVEVA010000112.1:0-6889 GCA_034005275.1 Thauera sp.
CATGGCGCGGTGATGCTCGGTCTGCCCAACGCCGATCCCTACATCTGATCGGTTTGCGGCTTACAAGGAGTCAGGCAGGATGAGCCAATCCCGCTATCACAGTCTCACCGTGCGCGAGGTCGTCGACGAGACCCACGACGCGAAATCGATCGTGTTCGAAGTCCCGACCGCGCTGGCGGATACTTTCAAGTACCGGCCGGGGCAGTTCCTCACCTTGCGCCTGCCTGTGCTGGGGCGCAATCTGCCGCGTTGCTATTCGATGTCGAGCGCACCGACGCTGGACAACTGGCTGCGCGTCACGGTGAAGCGGGTGCAGGGCGGGCGTGGCTCGAACTGGCTGTGCGACAACCTCAAGGCGGGGCAGAAGCTCGAAGTGATGGCTCCGGCCGGCATTTTCGTCCCCGGCTCGCTGCAGGGTGATTTCCTGCTGTGTGCCGGTGGCAGCGGCATCACGCCGGTGTTCTCCATCCTGCGCTCGGCGCTGTCGCACGGTCAGGGCCGTATCCGCCTGCTGTACGCCAACCGCGACGAGCGTTCGGTGATCTTCCGCGATGAGCTGAATGCGCTCGCCGCCCAGCATCCGGGCCGGCTGCATGTTCAGCACTGGCTCGACTCGGTGCAAGGCGTGCCTTCAGTGGCCCAGCTCGCCGAAATCGCCCGCCCCTGGCTCGACAGCGAAGCTTTCATCTGCGGCCCGGCGCCGTTCATGGATGCGATGGTGTCGGCGCTGGATCTGGTCGGCATGGATGGCGACAAGGTGCACGTCGAGCGCTTTGCTTCGCTGCCCGACGAGGAAGACATCGCGGCGATCAATGCCGTGGCTGCGGCCGCGCCGGCCGCGAGTGCGGCGGTGGATGCCACGGTCGAGATCCTGCTCGATGGCGAAGTCCATACCCTCGAGGTGCCGGCCGGAGTCACGGTGCTCGATGCGGCCCTGAAAGCCGGCATCAATGCACCGTATTCCTGCCAGGCCGGCATGTGCGCATCCTGCATGTGTCAGGTGGAAGAAGGCGAAGTGCAGCTGCGGCACAACGAGGTGCTGGATGACCGTGACCTCGCCAAGCGCTGGACGCTGAGCTGTCAGGCGCTGCCGACCACGCCCAGGCTGCGGGTCAAGTTTCCCTGAGCCTTTGCACGCTGGCACACTCGCTGCCAGGCATCAGCAAAAAAGCCCCGGCTGTAGTCCCCGGGGCTTTTTCATGGTGTGCCCGGCATGGGCGCACTCTTGTGGGTGCAAGTCCCACCGTAAGTTGATCACAGCGAACGAAGCGAAGCGAAGCGCATGGGCACTGCCCCCTACGCCAGGATTCCGGATGCCGGTTCTTCGTTGCCCACTTGCTGCTCGGTGATCCATTGCGCGCGCAACAGGGCGTCGACGAGAGCGGGGACGACGTTTTCTTCGCCGAGCTGGGCGGCGAAGCCGGAGCGCAGCACGATGGACGCCGGCTGGGCGTTGAGGCCGCACAGGATCAGCTGGGCGCCGCGCTTGCGCAGGTTGCGGTTGAGGGTTTGCAGGATGTCGAGCCCGGTGGTGTCGAGGCTGATGACGCGGTCGAGGTCGAGAATCACCACATCCGGGTGACCGTCGCGCATCTGCAGCAGATTGTCGAGCTTGTTGGCGGCGCCAAAGAACAGGCTGCCGAAGATCCGGTACGCCAGGATCCGGGCGCTGCCATCTTCGCGCAGAATCTGCTCTGCGCCGTAATGCACTTCCAGCGCCACGCGTTCGATGCGGGTCAGGTCGGACATGCGGTAGATGAAGAACAGGCTGGCGAGCACCATGCCGAGCTGTACCGCCAGGGTGAGGTCAAACACCACGGTGACGAAGAAGGTGCTCAGCAGGATGGTGCGATAAGTCATCGAATAGCGTTGCAGGACACGTGGCGAGATGGCATGCCAGTCGCCCATGTTGATCGCCACCACCACCACGATTGCCGACAGGGTGGCGAGCGGGATGTGGTCGGCCAGCGGTGCGAGCGCCAGCACGATGGCCAGCAGGGTGAAGGCGTGGATGATGCCGGCCACTGGCGTGCGGCCGCCGCTGCGGATGTTGGTCGCAGTGCGGGCGATGGCGCCGGTGGCGGCAAAGCCGCCGAACAGCGGAGCAGCGATATTGGCCAGACCCTGGGCGATCAGTTCCTGATTCGGGCTGTGGCGATCATCAATCAGGCTGTCGGCGACGCGGGCCGACAGCAGCGATTCGATCGCACCCAGCAGGGCGATGGCAATTGCCGGGCCGATCAGCTTGCCCAGCGTGCCGAGCTCGATCGCCGGCAGGCTGAAAGTGGGCCAACCCTGGGGGATGCCGTTGAAACGGCTGCCGATGGTGTCGACCGGCAGTTCGAAAATGATGTTGGCGAGCGTCACCAGCAGCAGGGCGACCAGTGGCCCGGGCAGGCGAGCGAGGCCGCTCACCCGGTTGGCGTAGCGGTTCCACAGCAGCAGGATGAGCAGCGAGCTGGCCGCAGTGGCCACGGTCGGATAATCAATTGTCGGCAGCGCCTCCCACAGGCTGCTCATGCGGGCGAAGAATTCGCCAGGCAGCTCGGCAATGTCGAGACCCAGAAAGTCCTTGATCTGCGAGAGGAAGATCACCACCGCAATGCCGTTGGTGAAGCCGATCACCACCGACAGCGGGATGAAACGGATCATGTTGCCCAGCCGCAGCGCGCCGAGGGCGAACAGCATCACCCCCGACATCATGGTGGCGATGAGCAGGTTGGCGACGCCGTGCTCGACGACGATGGCGTAGACGATCGGAATGAAAGCACCCGTCGGCCCGCCGATCTGTACTTTCGAACCGCCGAGCAGTGAAATCAGCAGACCGGCGATGATCGCAGTCCAGATTCCGGCTGCCGGCGACATGCCGGACGCAATGGCAAACGCCATCGCCAGTGGCAGCGCGAGCACGCCAACGGTGATGCCGGCGGAGAGGTCGGCGACCATGCTGCCACGGTCGTAACCGGGCAGGGTGTCGAGCAGTTTGGGGTGAAAGCGGATTTTCATGACGTCTCCGGAACATGCAAGCGGGTGGCTGACAAGGCCTGCGAACAGGCGGACATCGGTGCAGCACCGATGTCAGGGAGACGCTCGCCCTCGTCCTGCGCGGTGCAGGATCATCCATTGTTTCGAGGGCGTGATCGGCATGATGAAAGGTCGGACTACTTGACGCGCATGCCGGCGCAGGCACCGGCATCGGGCGCCAGCAGGAACAGGCCCGGCACTTCGCCGCGATCGTCGGAAGCTGCCAGCACCATGCCTTCGCTGAGACCGAATTTCATCTTGCGCGGCGCGAGGTTGGCGACCATCACCGTGTGGCGGCCGACCAGGCTGGCCGGATCATAGGCGGACTTGATGCCGGCGAACACCTGACGCGGCTTGCACTGGCCGGCCTCATCGACTTCGCCGATGTCCAGGCTGAGCCGGATCAGCTTGTCGGCACCGTCGACGTGCTCGGCACTGAGGATGCGGGCGATGCGCAGTTCGACCTTGCTGAAGTCGTCGATGCTGATCGGCGCGGTAGTGTCGACCGTGGCGGCCTGGGCTGCGTGCTGCTGCTTTTCAGCGTGGCGCTGGGGCGAGGACTTGGCGGCGGGCGCAGCGGCAGGTGCGCCGCCACCCAGCGAATCGCGGTTGGCCTCGAGCAGGGCGTCAAGCTGCTTGCGCTCGATGCGGGTCATCAGATGCTGGTAGCGGTCGATGCGATGGCCGGCCGGCAGTGCTGCCCACTCGCCTTGCCAGTCGAAAGCCGGCACTTGCAGGAAGTTTTCCACCGCTGCGGCCAGCGCCGGCAGCACCGGCTTCAGGTAGCGGGCCAGATCGCGGAACATGGTCAGCGCAGTGCTGCAGACCTGATGAAGCGCAGCGTCTGCGCCCTCGGCCTTGGCCAGTTCCCAGGGTTTGTGTTCATTGACGTACTGGTTGGCGAGATCGGCCAGATGCATGATTTCGCGCAGCGCGCGGCTGTAGTCGCGGTCTTCGTAAGCGGTGGCGATTTCGCCGCTCTCCCAGCTGGTGCGGAAAGCGGTGCAGGCGGCGCTGTCGACATTGCCGAGCGTGCCGTCGAAACGTTTGCTGATGAAGCCGGCGCAACGGCTGGCGATGTTCACGAACTTGCCGACCAGATCGCTGTTGACCTTGGCAATCAGGTCATCAAGGTTGAGATCGACGTCTTCCATGCTGCCATTGGACTTGCTGGCGAAGTAATAGCGCAGCCATTCCGGATTGAGCTGTTGCTGGATGTAGGAATGGGCGGTGATGAACGTGCCGCGGCTCTTGCTCATCTTGGCGCCATCCACGGTGAGAAAGCCGTTGACGCACAGCTGACTGGGGGTGGCATAGCCGGCGAACTTGAGCATCGCCGGCCAGAACAGGGCGTGGAAGTAAAGAATGTCCTTGCCGATGAAATGAATCATTTCGGTGCCGGCCGCGCTGGCACGTTCGGCATCGGTGAAGTCCTCGATCGTGATCGCTGTGCCGGCAGCCGTGCGGCGTTCGGCGAGGTTGCGCAGGCTGGCGAGATAGCCGATCGGCGCATCGAGCCAGACGTAGAAATACTTGCCTGGCGCACCCGGAATCTCGAAACCGAAATAAGGTGCATCGCGCGAGATGTCCCAGTCGGACAGCTTGTTCTCGCCTTCTTCGCCCAGCCATTCCTGCATCTTGTTGGCCGCTTCCGGCTGCAGGCGACGTTCGCCCGCAGCATTGCTGCCCCGGGTCCATTCGCGCAGGAAGGCGACCGCGCGCGGATCGGAGAGGCGGAAGAAGTAATGCTCCGAGCTTCTGAGCACCGGCGCAGCGCCGGAAACTGCCGAGTAGGGATTCTTCAGCTCGGTTGGTGTGTAGGCCGCGCCACACACTTCGCAGTTGTCGCCGTACTGGTCGGCAGCGCCACACTTGGGACATTCGCCCTTGATGAAACGGTCGGGGAGGAACATCTCCTTCACCGGATCGTAATACTGCTCGATGTCGCGTGCTTCGATGAAACCGGCAGCTTGCAGGCGAGCGTAGAAATCTTCGGCGTAGAAGCGGTTTTCTTCGCTGTGGGTGGAGTGGTAGTTGTCGAAGGCGACGCCGAAGGCGGTGAAATCGCGCAGATGTTCGCCATGCACGCGTTCGATGAGCGCTTCCGGAGTGATGCCCTCCTTTTCCGCGCGCAGCATCACCGGCGTGCCGTGGGTGTCGTCGGCGCAGACGTAATGCACTTCGTGACCGCGCATGCGCTGAAAGCGCACCCAGACGTCGGCCTGGACGTAGCCGACAAGGTGACCGAGGTGGATGTCGCCGTTGGCGTAGGGCAGGGCGTTGGTGACGAAGAGCTTGCGGGTCATGACTGGCCGGGAAAAGGGAAAACGAGCAATTTTAGCAAACTATGTCAACACAGTGCGCACCGGCACCAAGGCGGCCGACTCAGGACGCAGCGCGCAGGATCAGCTCAACCCGGCGGTTGCGCGCCCGGCCTTCTTCAGTGGCGTTGTCGGCAACCGGTTCGGCTTCGCCGTGGCCATCGGCGCTGAGATCGTTGAGCGGCACGCCCTGACCGGCGAGATAGGCCTGCACGGCTTCGGCGCGCGAGATCGACAGGCGCAGGTTGAACATCTCGCTGCCGATGCTGTCGGTGTGGCCGATGATGGTGATCCGCAGCCCGGGTCGGCTGCGCAGCGCGGGGGCGAGGCTGTCGAGCACGCTGGCGAGCGATCCGCGAATCGCGCTGCTGCCGGAAGCAAAGCCTTCGCTGACCGGAATTTCCAGTTTCAGGCCCTGGCCGTCGTCCAGCTCGCTGACGAGGATGTTGCTGTGTTCGGCGCTGGCATCGAGTGCCTGACGCAGCGCACTCCAGTCCGGTGTGCTGGTGCTCGGGCGCAGGCTGGCGTGCTGGCTGGGAATCGATCCTGAATCGGTGTTGCGCTCGCTGCCAGGATGACTGCCGGGGCTGGCGCAGGCAGCGAGCAGCAGGCAGATCGGCAGGAGGATGAGGTGGCGACTGTGGCGACCAGACTTGGGGGATGTGGTGGGGTTCATGCGGGCACAGGAAAGGCGGAAGGAAAGCGGCAAAAGAATGGCCAGCATGATAGGCCTTCCGCCGGCCGGAATGGAACCCGCAGGACGAACGCCGGTTTTTCTTGTGGTGCCGGGGCCATGCCCCGGCTCGCAGGCGCGGGTGCGGCAGCGAGCGCTTGCTCGGGGCATGGCCCCGAGCCTACGAAAAGCACTCATTGCCCCACAACCTGGCCCAGACGCATCAGGCCTTGCTGTACACCTCGGCGCCGCTGCTGACGAATTCTGCTGCCTTGGCCGCCATGCCTTGCTCCAGCGCATCCTGTTCGCCGATGCCCTGGCTGGCGGCAAAGTCGCGCACGTCCTGGGTGATCTTCATCGAACAGAAATGCGGACCGCACATCGAGCAGAAGTGGGCAACCTTGGCGGAATCCTTGGGCAGGGTCTCGTCGTGGAATTCGCGTGCCTTGTCCGGATCGAGGCCGAGATTGAACTGGTCTTCCCAGCGGAATTCGAAACGGGCTTTCGACAGCGCGTTGTCGCGGATCTGCGCACCAGGATGGCCTTTGGCCAGGTCGGCAGCGTGCGCTGCGAGCTTGTAGGTGATGATGCCTTCCTTGACGTCTTGCTTGTTGGGCAGGCCCAGGTGCTCTTTCGGTGTCACGTAGCACAGCATCGCGGTGCCATACCAGCCGATGGTGGCGGCGCCGATGCCGCTGGTGATGTGGTCATAGCCGGGAGCGATGTCGGTGGTGAGCGGACCGAGGGTGTAGAACGGTGCTTCCTTGCACCAGTCGAGCTGCAGATCCATGTTCTGCTTGATGAGTTGCAGCGGCACGTGGCCCGGGCCTTCGATCATCACCTGCACGTCGTGCTGCCAGGCGATGTCGGT
>JAVEVA010000034.1:0-33037 GCA_034005275.1 Thauera sp.
TCAGCTTGGCAGTCTGACGGATTTCGAAGCGAGCCATGTTGGATTGGGTGAAAGACTGGTGGACGGTATTGTATCAATAATTCAATAGCTTAGCCTGAATTTATCCCGGGAGAGCACGGATTCAGGTTCCAGACTGAAACAAAGTGGCTGTCCCTCAGGTTCGTGTTTGTAAATGCTTGCAAGTGCTGCTTGAGCTGTGGGATGTGCTCCTGGCTGTTGTAACGGGGGTGGGTGTCCTGCACGGAGAGCTTGAGAGCGTCTCGCAGGCTGGTTGGATACTTTAGGAGTCTGGTGATGAGTATTGCTGAGACGGAGCAAAACGGGATGGGTGTCCCGCAGGTGGTGGAAGAAGCGATCGTCCCGAAACGGCTCGATCGCTTCAAAGTCGCTCTTGCCAAGGCTGAGCAGGCCGACCATCGACTTCACCACGTCCGATGTCCGCATTCCTTGCGAAACCGGCAGTCGCGGATCAATCACCACATCCAGCTGAGCAGCCTGGCAACACTGGCCAATCAACGCCAGGCCAGAATAAGAGGTCAGATTCAGCTTGGCAGTCTGACGGATTTCGAAGCGAGCCATGTTGGATTGGGTGAAAGACTGGCGGACGGTATTGTATCAACAATTCAATAACTTAGCCTGAATTTATCCCGGGAGAGCACGGATTCAGGGGGATGGGTGTCCCGCAGGTGGTGGTCCCGTTGTTTGTTGTTGTAGAAAAACAAAGTGGCTGTCCCGTTGTTTTTTGAGCGTGCGGTGAAGTTGCTGAAAGATTGGGAGAAGCGAAATGGCTAAGACACATCGAACTCACGAGGAGGCGACGCTCGAGATGTTCCGCAAAGACCCGGAACTGGCCGCTGACTACCTTAATTCCGTACTGGAAGACGGCGACGAAACCGACCTGATGCTGGCACTGCGTACCCTGAGTAAAGCGTTCGGCGGTGTCCAGGAAGTGGCGAGGCAGGCCGACGTCAATGCCCATACCCTGTACCGGACACTCTCCGAAAAGGGCAATCCTGAACTCAAGACCTTGTCAGCGATCCTGAAAGCGATGGGAATGCGCTTGGCAATTCAGCCTTTGAGCCATCAAGGGCAACACCACGCTCACGCCTGACACAAAAGGCAAAACCCTAAAGGACATGAGCCTGTTGCAACAAAACAAAGTGGCTGTCCCGTTGTTTGTCCCAACAAAGTGGATGTCCCTCAGGTTCGCAGAATGGGTGTCCCGCAGGCTGCCGCAGGCTTTGTCAGGTTGCCTCAAGCAACCGTGATCTGCAACACGGACGGCCCATGTTTTTTTGATTCTAGTTTAATGTGTCGAAATCAAGACCCTATGTGCTGCAAGGTTTTAATCAAAAAATGTGAAGATCGAGTGATGGCTGGGTGAGGCGGGGTGAATGAACCTCCGTACGGATTTTGTTAACATTAGTCAAATTTTTGTAAATGCTTGCAAGTCTTGCCCACGTTGAAAATGCTGTTCTGCAGCGAGGGTGTCGAAAAAGGGAGATTTTGGTGATGAAAGTTGCTGGATCGAAAGCGAGGCCGGGCAGGGGAGCTGCGCTGGTTCGGGGCGTGAGGAGGCTGGCGCAGGCGTCGGCGTTGATGGGGTTATCCGCTGGCGCGTTTGCAGCTGATATTTTGATCAACCCCTACGTAACACCTACAGACGGATTGGCACGGGGCGAGTTCATCTACACGATTGAAGTTCGCAACATGCATGCGAGCTCAAATGCGACGGCCGTCACGCTCTCGGTTATCCCGCCAGACGGCGCAATTTTCAAGAGTTTTGGAGCTGTTGGTAGTACCCCTGCACCAACTTGTGTCTTGCCTGAGGCGGATGCGGTGCTTAGCGCCGCATCACCGATTCAATGTTCAGCCTTGGGCGGCATTACTGCCAACAATACACAAACCAATGTGTATGAGCTGAAAGTGGTCTTGCCAACGGTTGGAGTGCATGGAATTGAAGCCTCCACCACCAGCGTGCCGACGGACACCAATACGACCAACAACGACAACGAGCAGGCTTCGGCCACCACCACAACCGCAGCTGACCTGAAGCTTGAGGTCGCTGGGCCAATAGACTCAGTGGTTGCCGGTGCAAAGTTCAATTTCACTCTGACTGCGAGCAATCTCGGCCCTCTGGCGCTGGTGGCTGGAGACAAGCAAACTGTGGTGTTTACTGTACCCACCGGCACTTATGTGGCCAGCCGACCGACTGGCACTGACTGGAGTTGCGAGCCAAGCAGTGGCTACCCATTGCAGGGCAATGGCACCAATAAGGTGACTTGTTCTCGTACCGGCGCTTTGGCAGTAGGCGATGCGGCTTCTGTTATCACCGTTCCCACTGTCGCTAATGTCTCAGGTGGTTCCGGTGTTGCCTTGACTGCTGAAGTAAGTGCAAGCAACGCTGGTGGTAGTGCGATTGCTGATGGGAATGTCAATAACAACGTCTCTACTGCCAGTGTTGACGTTACTGCCGGTAGCGATTTGCGCATCACCAAGGCGAGAAGCCCGAGCAGCGGCAACATCTTGATCGGAGAAGAGGTGGAGTTCACCTTGCAGCCGATCTGGCAAGGCGGCGACAAACCGGGCGGCACTATTACCGTGACCGATACCTTGCCTGGTGGCTTGAGTTATGTGGAGCACACGTCGGGCAATGGTTGGACATGTAATTGGGATAGCGGGACGTTGACCTGCACCCGTTCTGATGGTGCGACGCTAGACGCGCCGCCCCCGCAGAATCTCCCCAGCATCAAGCTGAAAGCCAAGGCAGACGCAGCGATTACAGTGGCAAACACGGCGAGCATCGCTGCCTTGGGTGACGGAGCTTTGCCCGACCCGGACACTGACAACACCAGTAATTCGGTTTCGGTGACCTATGACGATGAGGCTGACCTTCGTTTGCAGAAAACTGCACCACCTTATGGTCTGTTAGTTGACCAAGCATTCAGTTTTACGCTGAATGTGACTAATCTCGGTCCATTGGCGATCAGCGCTGGCAAGCAGATTCTTGTCGAAGACGTTATTCCTGCCAACATGACCGTGACTGGCCAGCCAACTGGAACGAATTGGTCCTGCACTTCTTCTACCGGGGTTTTCCCGCTGGTCGGAGATGGGACGAGTAGCAAACTGAGCTGCACCTATACCTCCAATGGTATGAATAAGGATGCAAGCCGCTCAATCAGTGTGCCTGCAAAATTAACAGCAGAGGGGACTGTCACCAATGGCGCCGGCAACACAGCCTGCGTTAGCTTTGTAAGCGGCGGACTGGCATACGTGGATAAAATCTCCACTAATAACTGCGCTCAAAATACTTACACTGCCACGCATACTCCTGGTGCGAATCCTGGTGATCCTGTAGTAGGTGCTGACCTTGAGGTGGTTTCTAAAATTGCCGATAAAGCCACGGTAAAAAGCGGGGAACCGCTGACGTACACGATCCTGATCCGAAACAACGGCCCTGAGACTGCAGCCAATGTGGTGTTGACTGATACCCTGGATTCACTTTTGAGCAGCAAGGGAGTTGCGTCAGCAAACTGGACCACTAGCGGCAGCACAAATGGAAATTGCACTGGAACAGGTGCCGGAACCAGCAAAACGATTACCTGCAATCTCGGTAGTCTGGAGAATGGAGCTACGGCAACAGTAAGCATGGTGGCTTATCCAATTCATGCCACTGGAGCTAATCGCACCAACACCGCAGAGGTTTATTCCTCAACTGGTGACCCAGACCGAAGCAACAACAGCAAAATAAGCGATGCCACTATGGTGGAAGCCGTTGCTGAACTTGCGATTACCAAAACACCCTCGCCCAATCCTGCGGTAGCAGGGCAAAATCTGCGCTATACCGTTGCCATTACCAACAACGGTCCTTCCAATGCGGCGACTGTGCAGATGAAGGATATTCTTCCTCCTGAAACCGAGGCGGTTTTTGTCGGCTTTGTTTCTGGTCATGGCTCCAGCGGAAACGGCGGAAACTGTAACCAGAATGGACGTGAAATTACCTGTCAGTGGGCAAGTATTGCGCCGGGTAGTTCGTCGGGAACGCGCACCGTGGTGTACGACATTCGTCCGCTGTCTCGTTCTGATAAGAACTATACGGGCAAAGTCATTCGCAATGACGTTGCAGCCTGGACCGCGACGCAGAACGCTGCCGGTGTAAGCGGTGAGACGGCGAAGGTGACCGCATTCACTGAAGTTCCCCTGGAGCCGCCAGTGGTGGATATCGACGTTCAAAAGAGTGATATTTTTGACGCAAGCAAGCGCGATCCTGTCTCGCTGGGTGGTTTGGTGCGTTATCGCATCACAGTAAAAAACCTGGGTCCTTCTTACGCGACCAATGTGGTCATGGTTGACGAGTTCCCAGGCGCTGAAGCGGCATCACGCACTGCCTTGTTCAGCTGGCAAGATGGTTTGACCATGGATGGACCAGTAGCAGGCGTGTGTACAGAACAGCCTGCAGTCGGGGATACCGATGGACGGCTGGTGTGTCGTTGGCCTGGTCTGGAGAGTGGTCAATCGGTAACGGTCGAATACGAAATGCGTGCTGAAACCGTGCTTGGCGTCGGTGCTGTTTCTGGCGCCGGCACCAACAGCGCCACCGTTACGATTGATGAAGATGAAACAGAGTATGACAACAACACCAAACATGAAAACACGACCACCAATCGTGTTTCCGTTGCTACCGACCTGGGTGTAAGTAAAACTGTGGCCAGCCCTGTTGGCAACGTGCCGCGTGGTGGGCAGATTACTTGGAACATTGTTGTGACCAACAATGGCCCAGCAGTGAGTCAGCCAGCGCAGTTGTCAGACATCTTGGCAGCAGGTTTGACCTTCGTTTCTGCAACCGATGGTTGTGTTAATACCGGCGGTACAGTGGTGTGTACTGTGCCTGGGTTGGCGGTTAACGGAACAGCTGCTTTCACTCTGACTGCCAATGTTGCAAGCAATTTTGCTGGTTCAGTAGTGCGGAATAAGGCCGTTATTGACGCCTTGGGGGATACCAACCCTGGCAATAACGAGAGTGAGGCTGAGTTGCCGATCCGTGTTGACCCGCCGCCCCCCACCCTCGCCTCCGTCTCCGGCAAGGTCTACCACGACCGTAACGACAACGGCCTCCCCGAGTCCGGTGAAGAGGGCATCCCCGGTGTCACCATCACCCTGTGGGACAACGCCGGCAACAAGGTGGCGACCACCACCACTGACGCCAACGGCAACTACAGCTTCACCAACCTGCAGCCCGGCACTTACCGCATCACCGAAGACCAGCCCGCCGGCTGGATCGACGGCAAGGAACGCGTCGGCTCCCACGGCGGCTCCAGCCCTGAAAACGACGTCTTCACCGGCATCGTGTTGAAGGGCGGTGATGCAGCGGTCAACTATGACTTCGGCGAACTGAAGTCCGGTGAAGCCTCGATTGCCGGTTGCGTCTACCACGATGCCAACGACAACGGCATCCGTGACCCAGGCGAAGCCGGGATTCCGGGGGTGCTCATCACCTTGACCGATGCCGACGGCAATGAGCGCACCACGGTGACCAATGCCGAAGGCTGCTACGAGTTCACCGGTCTGACGCCGGGCGTGACCTATACCGTCACCGAAACCCAGCCCGATGGCTGGAAGGACGGCAAGGACACCGCCGGTACGGTGTTCGACAACCAGGAAGAAGCTGCCAATGACCGCTTTGTCGTCACCCCGGGTGAAGATGAGCACGGCAAGCAGTGGAACTTCGGCGAACTCAAGCCCGCGGAAGGTGAGCTGGTGGTGGTGAAGACCCTGTACGAAGGTCGTGACAACGGTGCTTCCTGCGGCAATCCTGAAATTGCCAAGAAGCAGCTGCTGATCGTCGAAAAGGTGCCGACCACCCACAAGCTGACCTGGTGCTTCAGCGTCACCAACACCGGCAAGGAGTATCTCGGCGAGCCGGTGTGGGATGACAACAGCTATCCGGGCATGGTCGCGACCCGTCTGACGCCGGCGGCATTGCCGCTGGCGCCGGGCGAGACCGGGATGTGGTATTTCGAAGCCGAACACGAGCGCAGCGTGCGCAATGTGGTCAGCGTCGAGATGCCGGTGACCGATCCTGATGGCAAGCTGGTGCCGGGTGTGCCGCCGGCGTCCAGCAGTGATGAAGCGGAAGCCACTTTCGGCATGATCTACGATCCGCCCTTTGGCGTGAAAGTGGGCAAGCAGGAAGGCTTTGACCTCATCAACTGGACCATGGTGTGGGTGAATGACAACCTGATCGCCGCCAACAACGTGCTGGTGTCCGACGTGATCAAGGCGCCGATGGACTACGCCGGCAGCCTGGTCTGTGTGGGCGAGGGCGTGACCACGGTGATCGGCTGCGACTACGACGTGGCGACGAAGACCGTGTTTGCCCGTGCCAACTTTGGTGCCGACTTCGGCAAGACGGTGGCCAACGCCAGCAACCGTCTGTTCATCAGCTTCAAGGTGAAGGTACCGAGCGGGACCACCAAGGTCGAGAACCAGGGCGATGCGACGTGGACGCCGACCGATGAGGACGGTAATGAGCTGGGTGAAGAGCTGGACAACAAGACCGACCATGTTACCGATCTCGACATCGGTCCGATTGATCCGCTCAAGCCGGAAGTGCCCACCGTGCGGCCGCCGCCGGGCATCGACCCCAACGACCCGGATGGTCCGCTTGGTCACCCGGATCTGGATGGTGGGGAAGTGCCGGTGGAAACCCCGGTGGAGATCAGGCCGCCGGTGACGACCGATGTGACCCCGGTGCCGGTGGATAACCCGCTTGCCCTGCTGCTGCTGGCGATCGGTGTCGCTGGTGTGGCGGCCCGCGCCCAGCGTCGCCGTCGCAGCAACTGATCGCAGAGGCTGCACCAATGAAAAACCCCGCTGCTTGCAGCGGGGTTTTTTTATCCTCGACGGCTGCCAGGCAGCCGTGCGGGCGAGGTCCCGACCCAGAGGGCCCGGACGACGGCTCAGACGTGGATGCCGCGCAGTTGCTGGGCTTGCAGGATGCGACGGCAGGCGACGATGAAGGTGGCGCTGCGCAGGCTGACCTTGTTGTCCTGGGCCACCTGCCACACGGCACCGAAAGCGTCCTTCATCATCCGCACCAGGCGGGTGTTGATCTCGTCTTCGCTCCAGTAGAAGCTGGAGAAGTTCTGCACCCACTCGAAGTAGCTCACCGTGACGCCGCCCGAGTTGGAGATCACGTCCGGCAGCACCAGCACGCCCTTGTCGTTGAGGATGTCGTCAGCTTCGGGAGTGGTCGGGCCGTTGGCGCCTTCGATCACCATGCGCGCGCGGATCTTGCCGGCGTTGGCGGCGGTGATCTGGCCTTCGAGGGCGGCGGGGATGAGGATGTCGCAATCGACACCCCAGAAGTCGGCGTCATTCATCACTTCGGCGTCGGCAAAGCCGGCAACGCCGCCGGTCTGACGCACGTGGGCGAGCAGGGCAGGCACATCCAGGCCGCTGGCGCGGGTGACGGTGCCGGTGTGATCCTGCACCGCGACCACCTTGGCGCCGGCTTCGGCAAACATCTTGCCGGCGATGCCGCCGACGTTGCCGAAGCCTTGTACTGCGACGCGTGCGCCGTCGAGCTTGAGACCGCTGCGCTGGGCCGCTTCGGCACCAACGGTGAATACGCCGCGACCGGTGGCTTCGACGCGACCGAGCGAGCCGCCCAGTTCGATCGGCTTGCCGGTGACCACGCCGTTGGCCACTTCACCGGTGTTGGCGGCGTAGCTGTCGACGATCCAGGCCATGACCTGGGGGTTGGTGTTGACGTCGGGGGCGGGGATGTCCTTGGTCGGGCCGATCAGCATGCCGATTTCGCGGGTGTAGCGACGGGTGAGACGTTCGAGTTCGCCACGCGAGAGGGTTTTCGGATTGACCCGGATGCCGCCCTTGCCGCCACCGAAGGGGACGTTGACCGCCGCGTTCTTGACCGACATCCAGGCCGACAGGGCCATGACTTCGGAGAGGGTGACGTCCTGGTGATAGCGGATGCCGCCTTTGCCCGGGCCGCGGGCAAGATTGTGATGGACGCGATAGCCTTCGAAGTGAGCGATGGTGCCATTGTCCAGTTCGACCGGAACATCGACGATCAGCGAACGCGCCGGATGTTTGAGGGTATCGACCCAGCGCTCGAGCTCACCCATGTGAGGTGCGATCCGGTCGATCTGCTGCAGGAACACGCCCCAGGGGCCGGGGTGTGCGGGGTCGAGATACGAGGGCAGGGCAGGCTTGTTCGAAGCTGTCGTCATGATGGTTCCTTGGTTGGTGGAAGATGCTTCGCCAGGTGAAGCGGGGGAAGCGGGCCGAACCCGGGACAGACTGCACGGTCGCCGGTCGGCTGCCGCAGCTTCACTTGCAAGGGCGTAGTTTACGCTTCATCTTTCGCAATGGGCTGTTTTTTGGTGTGTGCGATCAACTGCGTGCGATGAACTGCGCCCGGTGAATGTAGCAGGATCGCTGCTGTATTGCCTGCCGCAGGGCCGGGCGGTGCTGTGCTAACATGCGTCTGTTATGGCCGACGCGGCCGCTTCCTTCCTGAGTGTCAGATCGATGCGCATCCTGGTCAGTAATGATGATGGTTATTTCGCCCCTGGTATCGAGGCTCTTGCCGAGGCTCTCAACCCGCTTGGTCAGGTGACCGTGGTCGCGCCGGAGCGCGATCGCAGCGGGGCGAGCAATTCGCTCACCCTTGACCGGCCGCTGTCGCTGCGGCAGACGGCGAATGGTTTTTACTATGTGAATGGCACGCCAACCGACTGCGTGCACCTTGCCGTCACCGGCATGCTGGACTATCTGCCCGACATGGTGGTGTCCGGCATCAATCACGGCGCCAACATGGGCGATGACACGCTCTATTCCGGCACCGTGGCGGCGGCCACCGAAGGCTTCCTGCTCGGCGTGCCGTCGATTGCGGTGTCGCTGGTGAGCAAGTCGGCGGCGGATTTCAGCGCTGCGGCGCGGGTGGCGCGCGATGTCGCCGAGCGCTTCATGCGTGATCCGTTTCCGCATCCGGTGCTGCTCAATGTGAACGTGCCCGATGTGGCTTATGAGCGCCTGCGTGGCATCAAGGTCACCCGGCTCGGCAAGCGCCACAAGGCGGAGCCGACCGTGCGCAGCGTGACGCCGCGCAACGAGACCGTCTACTGGGTGGGTGCCGCCGGCGATGCGGCCGATGCCGGTGAAGGCACCGACTTTCATGCGGTGGCCAATGGCTATGTGTCGGTCACGCCCTTGCAGATTGATCTGACCGATACCGGTTTGATTGCGCCGGTTTTTGACTGGTTGAAGCGGTGAACAGGCAGCGTACGGATCAGGGCCAGGCGGTGCGCGCGCGCGCGCGCATGGTCGAGCGTCTGCGCGCCGAAGGCATTCGTGACGAGGTGGTGCTGGCGGCGATGCAGACCGTGCCGCGCCATCTGTTCGTCGATGAAGGGCTGGCTTACAGCGCCTACGACGACACGCCGCTGCCGATCGGCTTCCAGCAGACCATTTCCCAGCCTTATGTCGTGGCGCGGATGATCGAGCTGCTGCGCGCCGGTCGTGCCGATCTGGGGCGTATTCTTGAAGTTGGTGCCGGCTGTGGCTATCAGGCGGCGGTGTTGAGCCAGCTCGGCAGCGAAGTCTATGCGCTCGAACGCATCCGCCCGCTGCTCGACCGCGCGCGCGACAATCTGCGTCCCTTGCGCCTGCCCAATGTGCGTCTCAAGGTGGCCGACGGCAGTCTCGGGCTGCCCGAGATGGCGCCGTTCGATACCATCATCGTTGCTGCCGCAGCGAGCCAGCTGCCGCCCGCGTTGAAGGAACAATTGGCCGTCGGTGGCCGTCTGATCGTTCCGGTGGGTGGTGGCGACCAGCGTCTGCTGCTCATCGAACGCCAGCAGGGCAATGTTTTTCGTGATTCCTGGCATGAAGCGGTGCGCTTCGTGCCCTTGCTCCCGGGTACTGAATGAAATCGATTGATCTGAGTTTTCCCCGTTTCCGTCTGTTTCCTGTTTTCGCTGCCGTGCTGTTGCTGGCGGCCTGTGCTTCGCCCAGTCGTGCGCCGGTGCGTGATGGCAGCGGGGTGGCGAGTTCTGCCCAGCAGCCTCAGGCGGTGGAAATTGCCGCACGCGCTTCAGGACTGCACATCGTCCAGCGTGGCGATACCTTGCTCAGCATTGCCCGCCAGTACGGGGTTTCCCTGCCTGAGCTGGTGCGCTGGAATGAGCTGAGCGATCCCAACCAGATCCAGGTCGGCCAGAGCATCCGCATTGCGCCCGAACAAGCGGTGGCGGCGGCAAGCATTCCGGCCGGCGAGACGGCAGTCAGCACCCCGGTACCGGTGCCCGGCGCGGGCAGCGCCAGTGTCAGCGGCAGCGCTGGTGTGAGTGTCAAACAGGGGCCGCTGGGCGGTCGCGAACCCTATAGCGATGGCGCCTGGGCGCGGGTCGCTCCGGCAGGCGTGCAAGCGCCGGTGGCGGCGAGCGAGCAGACCGAAGCGACGGCCGAAGCCGATGGCAGTGGTGCGGCAGTTCCGGCTGCGCCCGCTGCGGGCACGGCCGGTGGGCAGTGGGCCTGGCCGGCGACCGGCAAGCTGATCGCCGGCTATAACGAAGCCAGCAACAAGGGGGTCGATATTGCCGGCAGCGTCGGCGATCCGGTGCTGGCGGCGGCGGCCGGCAAGGTCGCCTATGCCGGCAGCGGCTTGCGCGGCTACGGCAAACTGGTGGTGATCAAGCACGACCAGGATTTCACCTCGGTCTATGCCCACAATGACAAGCTGCTGGTCAAGGAAGATGACCAGGTGGTGCAGGGGCAGAAGATTGCCGAGCTCGGCAGTTCGGAAGCCGACCGGCCGAAGCTGCATTTCGAGATCCGCAAGCTGGGGCGTGCGATCGACCCGATGCAGTATCTGCCTGCACGCTGAGTCGAGCGATGATCGAGCGACCACCCGTCCCCGGACAAGCTGACGAAACCGCGCAGGTCGAGCAGCTGGAGGACGGGTTGCCGCCCGAGGTCGAGGTGTTTGCCACCACGCCGGAAGTCACGGCAGAAAGTCATTATTTCAGTGACATCACCCAGCTCTATCTCAACGAGATTGGTGCCCGACCGCTGCTCAACGCCGAGGAGGAACGCAGTCTCGCCCGCCGGGTGCGGGCCGGCGATCATGATGCCCGCCAGGCGATGGTCGAACACAATCTGCGGCTGGTGGTCAATATCGCCAAACGCTATCTGAATCGTGGTCTGGTGCTGCTTGATCTGGTCGAGGAAGGCAATCTTGGCCTGATGCACGCGCTGGAAAAGTTCGACCCCGAGCGCGGTTTCCGCTTTTCGACCTATGCGACCTGGTGGATCCGGCAGAACATCGAGCGTGCGATCATGAATCAGGCACGTACCATCCGCCTGCCGGTGCATGTGCTCAAGGAGCTCAATGTGGTGTTGCGCGCGCTGCGCAGTGCCGAGCCGGAGCAGGGTGAAGCCAGGCTGACGGTGCTGGCGGAGGAGCTGGGCCGCAAGCCGGAAGACTTGCGCGCCTTGCTGCAGCTCGCCGAGCCGCTGACTTCACTGGATGCGCCGCTGGATGTCGACGGCAGCCTGAGCATCGGCGATGCGCTGGCGGATGAAGAAGCTGCGACTGCCGAAGACGAACTGCATCTGGCCCGCCTGAGCGAGCTGGTGCGCAGCTGGATCGATGAGCTGGGTGACAAGCAGCGCATCGTCGTTCGCCACCGTTACGGTATTGATGAGTGCGAGCTGCTGACCCTGGAAGAGCTGGCCCAGCGCCTGGAGCTGACCCGCGAACGGGTCCGTCAGATCCAGCTTGAAGCGCTTGCCCAGCTGCGCCGCATCCTCAAGCGCGGCGGGATCAGCCGCGAAGCGTTGCTGTAGGCGTCCGGGCTGATCCCGGTGCTGATCAGTCCGACGGGAAAGCCTTGAAATAGAGCGCCCGGCTGGCGTAAGCCATTACCGGCAGTACCAGCAGCAGCCAGGGCAGGATGAGCGCGCTCACCATGATGCTGACGGCGAGCAGGGCAGCCCAGCTCATGCAGACGATGAAATTGCCGAACACGGTGCGCACGCTGGCGGCAACGCCGGCGACCAGCTTGCAGCGGTGGTCGTAGATCAGCGGAATCGAAAACGCCGATATGGTGAAGATGATGAACGCCAGCACGGCACCGCCGATCGAGCTGAACAGCAGGAAGCGGTTGATTGCTTCGCTGCCGCTGATGAGGTGGTTGAAGCGGGTGGTTTCGCGGCCGATCATGAAGCCGTAGACCGTGCCGGCGTCGGTGATCCAGATCAGGAACAGCAGGGCGCAGACCAGGGAAATCACCCAACCACCCCGCGGCAGCTGGCGAAAACCTTGCCAGATGGTGCGCAGCTGCGGTTTGTCGTCGTGGCGCTCGGCGTCGGACAGGGCGAAGAAACCGGCGAGCAAGGCTGGCCCGACCAGCATGAAACCGCCGGCGAAAGAGACGCTCAGCGGCGCGATGCCGTAGTGCTCGAGGCCGAAGAAGATCAGGCCGCCGATGAGGACGAACAGCAGTGCGTAGGCCATGCTCAGCGCGGGCATGAGGCGGAATTGCTGCCAGCCGCTGCGGATCGCGTGGCCAAGATCGGCGAACTGGAGTTTGCCGGGCTGGAGGGGCGGAGTATTCACGGTGCTGTTCACAGTGGCTTTGCCTGCAGTCGATGGTCAGAGGAGATGGTTCCCCCAATCGGTGTGGTCTGACATTGATTCCGGTCAGTTTGCTCGTTGATGTGCCGGACCGCAATGGCTCTTGCTCGTGGTGCCGGGGCCATGCCCCGGCTTGCAGGTGCTGGTGCTGCACCAAGTGCTTGTTCGGGGCATGGCCCCGAACCCACGAAAACCGGGAGATGCTTGCGGCTTGCGGGGGCTGCTTATCGTGCGTTCTGGTAGGCCTTGCGCACCGCTTCCGCCAGTTCGAACACCGCCATGGCGTAGAAGCTGCTGCGGTTGTAGCGGGTGATGACGTAGAAATTGCGGTAGCCGAGCCAGTAGGCGGTGGTCTGGCCTGGTGTCTCCAGGTCGACCAGGGTGGCGGTGGCAGCCGCTGGCGCGCCGCTGAGGGTGCTGATGCCGGCAGCGGTGAGGGTTTGCGGGCTGAGCGCAGGTTCGATGCCGGCAGCAATCAATGGCGCCGGATCGCTGCCGAGGGCGAGTCGGGCTGCTGCGGCAATCGGCGCGCCAGCTTGCCAGCCGTGTGCATGGAGATAATTGGCCACGCTGCCGATGGCATCGACCGCATTGCTGTCGAAATCGATGTGGCCGTTGTCGTCGAAATCGACGGCGTAGGCGCGGATGCTGCTGGGCAGGAACTGAGGATGGCCGATGGCGCCGGCGTAGGAGCCGTAATAGTCGGTGACGGCGCGCTGCTGCTCGCGGGCGAGGAGGAACAATGCGCCGAGTTCGCGGCGGAACAGCTCGGCACGCGGCGGGTAGTCGAAGGCGAGGGTGGCGAGGGCGGAGAGGGTCTGGAAATTGCCGGTATTGCGCCCGTAGAAGGTTTCCACGCCGATGATGGCGACCACGATCTCGGGCGGGACGCCGAAGCGTTCGCTGGCCAGCTGCAGCAGGGCTTCGTGCTGCTGCCAGAACTGCACGCCGCCGTCGATGCGCTGCTGGCTGAGGAAATTGCCCCGATATTTTTGCCAGGAACGCGGCTGGCGCTTGCCGGGCGGGGTGATGAGGCGGATCACCTGGGCATTGCGTTCGGCAAGCGCGAGGCTGTTGCGCACGGCGGCCGCTTCAAAGCCGTGTTCGCTGACCAGCTCGTCGATGAAGCGCTCGACTTCGGCGCCGGTGGCGTAGTTTCGGTTCTGGGGCTGGGTTTGGGCCGGGGTTTGAGTCTGAGCCTCGGCCTGAACAGGCAGCAGGATGCCGGCCAGGCTGAGCAGGAGGGCAGGAAAGGAGAAAATGGGGGTCATCGCGGAGAGAAGTGCTCGATACGGGTGCGCAGTTGCCTGCGGGTGGCGGCGGCGATTGCCGGGCTGAGTGGAGGGCCATAGCGCAGACGGGCGTATTCGGCACCGATGGCTTCGATTTCCTTGCGCTGCGCCGGTAGCGCGCTGGCCAGCCGGCGGACGTAATCCAGTGGCCCTTCGGCGGCCTGGCGGGCGAGTACCGGTTGGTGACGGGCCAGCTTGCGACTGAAATTCTGCCATAGCCGGTCGAGTTCATCGCCAGTGCGTTGCGGGCGGTTGAGCCACAGCAGCAGGAACAGCATGCTCAGGCTGGCGCCAAGCAGGATGAGGCCGAACAGGCGGGCGCGGTTGCCGGCATCGAGGCCGATGTTGCGCAGCAGTTCAGCCTGCCGTTGGGGGTTGAAGCCGAGCACGCGCTGGTTCCATGCATCGGCCGCCGCTTCCCAGTTGAGACGCAGATAGCGCAGCCAGGGGCTGTTGCTGCGCAAGGTGAAAGGCAGGAAAGCTTCGTCGGCGAGGGCGGCGGCCAGTCCGTCATCAATGCGCTGCGGCGCGGCAGCGTAGGTCGGATCGACCCGCACCCAGCCGCGCTCGGCGAGCCAGACTTCGGTCCACGCGTGGGCATCAAGCTGGCGGATGACCAGATTGCCGTCGACCGGGTTGATCTCGCCGCCCTGATAGCCGGTGACGATGCGTACCGGCAGACCGGCAGCGCGCAGCAGAACGGCAAAAGCGCTGGCGAAGTGTTCGCAGAAGCCTTGACGGGTGTCGAAGAGGAATTCGTCCACGCTGTCGTGCCCGAGCAGCGGCGGGCGCAAGGTGTAGGCCAGACCGGCGGCACGAAAATGCGCCAGTGCGCGTTCGAGGATCACTTCGGCGCGCGGGGAGTCGGCAGTGAGGCGGGCGGCCAGCGCGCGGGTACGTGGATTGTGCTCTGGAGGCAGCTTGCGTGCGGCCGCCAGCTGCAGCGGGTGTTCGTCGATGCCGATCCTGGCTTCGGGGTAGGCGGTGAGTTGCAGGCGCAGGCGGCTGTGGAGCGGCTGCTGGGCGAGCAGGCGGTAATCACTGGTGTAACGCAGGCGCGGATCTTCGCCGCGTGAATGATCGAGCGCGGTGAGCCAGCGTTTGCCGTGGGCTTCGAGGGTGAGCTGGTAGGGGTAGTTGTCACCGTCCGGCAGGTAGGATGGGGCAGGGGCTTCGCTGGCCAGGCCGGGCGTCCAGCTGCGGCCGTCGAAATTGCTCAGCACCGGACCACGCCAGTAAAGCGCGTTGCGTGGCGGCAGCTCGCCGGCAAAGCGCGCGCGCATGACGATTTCGGCCGATTCGCTGAGCTGGCTGATCGAGCCGGGAGTCATGCTGTCCGACAGTCCGGTGCGACCGCTGAAAGCGTCGGCCGGCATGCCCCACAGCGGGCCTTCGATGCGGGGAAAGAGCAGGAAGAGCAGCAGCATCAGCGGCAGGCCTTGGCCGATCAGCGTCGCGCTGCTGCGCAACTGGCTGCGGGCGCCGGCTTCGGCATCGCTCAGGCTGACCAGCGCGGTGAGTGCCAGCCAGGCAGCGCTCAGCACCAGCACCGCCATCAGCGGCGTCTGATCTTCGAGAAAGGCCGCGAGCTGGAGGAAGAAGCACAGCAGCAGGCTGCTGCGCAGGTCGCGTGCCTTGCGTGTTTCAAGCAGCTTGAGCGCCAGCAGCAGGGCGAGCAGGCTGACGCCGGGGTCCTTGCCGAAGAAATAGCCGTACTCGAAGCGCACGCCGATGCCGGCAGCGCAGGTGAGCAGCAGCAGGATCAGGCTGTGTGGAGGACGCCACCCCCGCCACGACATCAGCACCCGCCACAGCAGCAGCACGCTGACCAGTGTTCCTGCCCAGCCCGGCTGCCAGGGCAGATGCAAGGCCAGGGTGAGACCGGCACACAGCAGCAGCCAGCTCATCTGGCCGCTGGTGAGCGGCGCTTCGGCAGGACGGTGACCGGCGGCGCGGCGCTGGTGTGGCCGTCTGAACCAGCGGTGGCGGATCATCGCTGCTGCTCCTGCTGTGCTTCAGCCAGGCCGAACAGGGCGAGCGCCTGCAGGCAGGCATGAAGATGCACTGCCCCGTGCTGACAGGCGAATTGCTGGGTGGGCAGGAGGAGGGCGTAGCGCCGGCCGCTGCGTTCGGCAGCCAGCAGCCAGGCGCACAGCCGGGACAGGCGTTGTTCGGTGTCGAGTCTGTCAGGCAGCTGTTGCCAGTCGAGGACAAGATCGCCACTGCTGCTGGCGCTGAAACGTTTCACCATCAGCGGCCCGCCGCGAGCAAGCACTTTCCAGGCGATGTGGCGCGGTGAGTCGCTGCGCTGGAAAGGCGACAGGCCGGCAAAGTCTTCGGTGCCGCCGAGGGTGCTGCTGCGCTGGCTGTGACCACTGACTGCGCTGTCCGGCAAAGGCGGTGGATCGGCTTCGGGGCGGGGATAGACGATGCAGCGCGAGGCCGGACGCAGCACGGTCCACGCGCGGATCAAACCAAGTGGCCAGCGGGTTTCGATCACCGTGCGTCCGGCATGGAGCACGCCGCGCTGTTCGGTGGCGAGGCGGACGGTGGGAGCAAGCCGGCCTTGTGCCGGCAGGCTGAAGCTGCAGCGGGCGCCGAGAATGTGCAGGCTGAGGCCGGGGCGACGGGCCGGGCGCGGATTGTCGATCTGCACGCCGAGTTCAGCATCGTCGCCGGCAAACACTGCCGGACTGTGCAGCGGCTGGATGCGCAGCCCGACCAGATTGCGATAAGCGTGGATCGTGCTGACCAGGGCGGTGCCGGCGAGGACGAAGATCAGTGCATAGCCCAGGCTGAGGTTGTAGTTGATCGCCGCGATCAGCATCAGCAGCAGGCTGGCGGCAAAGGCCAGTCCGGCGGCGGAAGGCAGGACGTAGATCCGTCGCTGGCTGAGCACCACCGTGTCCTGCTCGGCGCCGGCGAGCAGGAAGAGCTTGCGGTCGATGAGGCGGCGCAGGGCTTGCCAGGGGGTGTTGCGGCCGGAGGAGGAGCTGCGCATCGCCTGCTCAGGGCAGGGCCACGGCCTGCAGCATGGCCTGCAGGCGGGCGGGCGGCAGCGGGCGACCGTTGGCTGCGAGCTGCAGACGGTGGCCGGCGAGGTGAGGGAACAGCTGCTGCACGTCTTCGGGCAGCACGTGGTCGCGCTGGTGGATGAGTGCCCAGGCACGTGCGGCGGCGATCAGCCCCAATCCGGCGCGCGGACTCAGGCCGCTGATCAGGCTGTGATCTTCGCGGCTGGCGCGCAGCAAGGCCTGCACGTAATCGATCAGGCGGTCGGAAACATGCACCTGGCGAGCGAGTTGCTGGAGCTTGAGGACCGTTGCCGGCTGCCACAGCGGCGTCAGCGTGTCGAGCAGCTGGCGCCGGCTTTCGCCCTTGAGCAGCGCGTGTTCCGCTGCCGGGTCGGGATAGCCCAGGCTGATGCGCAACAGGAAACGGTCGAGCTGGCTTTCCGGCAGCGGGAAAGTGCCGACCTGTTCGAGCGGATTCTGGGTGGCGATGACGAAAAAAGGTCTGGGCAGATCGTGCCGTTCGCCGTCGATGCTGACCTGGGCTTCTTCCATTGCTTCGAGCAGGGCGCTCTGTGTCTTGGGGGTGGCGCGGTTGATTTCGTCGGCGAGCAGTACCTGGGTGAAGATCGGGCCGGGGTGAAAGCGGAAGCGTTCGCTGCTGCGCTCGAACACCGAGGTGCCGAGGATGTCGGCCGGCAGCAGGTCGCTGGTGAATTGAACGCGATTGAGCTGCAGGCCGCTCAGATGCGCGAGGGTGTGGGCGAGGGTGGTCTTGCCGACGCCGGGTACATCTTCGATCAGCAGGTGGCCGCCGGCGAGCAGGCAGCTGAGGGCCAGCGTGAGCTGATGGGATTTGCCGAGGACAATTTTTTCGGCGCTGTCGAGCAGTTGCTGGGTGTGAACAGCCGGCATCGGTATGGGTGCGGGGAAAGTCGATGGGATGCGAAGATAATAGGCCAAAAACCGGCGCTGTAATGCGACAATGCCGGTTGTGACCACGTGTTGAAGTTGCCGCGAAGAGGGCGGGCAACTTGCCGGTTTGCCGCCCTGCTGTGCTGCAGACCGGTTTGAGGCACAATTCTGGGGAGTATCACGGCCCCGGTCGGCTTATCTCAGTCGCTCGCCTGGCGCTCGCCTGGCGCCCGCCGGGAGCTGGTCGAACCGGGCTTGTCCTGATGACGGGGAGAGTATGACTACAACGGCTTTCATCACGCACCGCGATTGCTGGCTTCATGACATGGGGGATATGCACCCCGAAAGTCCCGAACGCTTGTCGGCGATCAATGACCGGCTCATTGCCTCCGGGCTGGACATGTACATTTCCTTTCACGACGCGCCGCTGGCCACGCGTGAACAGATCCTGCGTGTTCATCCGGCAGAGTATCTCGACGATCTGCTCGACAAGGTGCCGGAAACCGGCATCCGTCGTCTGGACCCGGATACGGCGATGAATCCGGGCACCATGCAGGCGGCGCTGCGTTCGGCCGGCGCCGGCATCCTCGCCACCGACATGGTGATGGCGGGAGAAATCGAAAACGCCTTCTGTGCCATCCGTCCGCCCGGACACCATGCCGAGCGCAACAAGCCGATGGGCTTCTGCTTCCTCAACAACATCGCCATCGCGGCCCGTCATGCGCTGGAAGCACATGGCCTTGAGCGCGTCGCGGTGGTCGATTTCGACGTCCATCATGGCAATGGCACCGAGGACATCTTCCGCTACGAGCCGCGGGTGATGATGGCCGGCATCTTCCAGCATCCCTTCTACCCTTATAGCGGGGCCGACCATCCGCCGGCTCACATGTGCAATGTGCCGCTGCCGGCCGGTACCCGTGGCGATGTGTTCCGCCAGGTGTTCGGCGATGTGGTGGTGCCGGCGCTGCGCAGCCATCGTCCGGAACTGATCTTCATTTCTGCCGGTTTTGATGCGCACTACGAAGACGACATGGGCTCGCTGGGCCTGCTTGAAGCCGATTACGTGTGGGCGACCGAGCAGTTGAAGCAGGTTGCCAGGGATTGTGGTCACACCAGGGTGGTGTCGATGCTCGAAGGCGGCTATTCGCTGTCCTCGCTGGCACGCTCGGTGGTCGCTCATGTCAAGGCACTGGCCGATTTGTGACAAGATCTGTGACAAAAGTGACAAAACTCCGGGCAATAAAAGCTCTGCTGTCTGTTGTGATCGCCTGCGGGTGATCGGTTAGAATCGAATCTTTAGGTTTTTGCGCCGACTCATGATTACTGGATCGCTTGTTGCCATTGTCACCCCGATGTCCGCGGATGGCAGGCTTGATTTTCCCCGGCTGCGCAGCCTGATCGACTGGCACGTCGAGCAGGGGACCGACGGCATCGTCATCGTCGGGACCACCGGTGAATCCCCCACCGTCAATGTCGACGAGCATTGCGAACTGATCCGTGTGGCGGTTGAGCACGCGGCCGGTCGGCTGCCGGTGGTGGCCGGCACCGGCGCCAATTCGACGCTTGAAGCGATCGAACTGGCCCGTTTTGCCGCCCAGGCCGGGGCCAACGCCCATCTGTCGGTGGTGCCCTACTACAACAAGCCGACTCAGGAAGGGCTTTATCAGCACTTCCGCAGCATCGCCGAAGCGGTCGAGCTGCCGCTGATCCTGTACAACGTGCCGGGACGGACAGTGGCCGATCTCGCCAACGACACCGTGCTGCGGCTTGCCGAACTGCCGAACGTGATCGGCCTCAAGGATGCCACCGGCAGCCTGGAGCGGGTCTGCGACCTGGTGGCGCGGCTGCCGGCCGGTTTCAAGCTTTACAGCGGCGACGACATGAGTTCGGCTGCTTTCCTGATGCTCGGTGGCCATGGGGTGATTTCGGTCACCGCCAACGTCGCGCCGCGGGCGATGCATGAGCTGTGCGCCGCCGCTGCGGCCGGCGACATGGCCAGCTTGCGCGCCATCAACGCCAGACTGTTTGCGCTCAATCGTGACCTGTTCTGCGAAGCCAATCCGATTCCGGTCAAGTGGGCGGTGGCGCGCATGGGCCTGATCGAAGACGGCATCCGTCTGCCGCTCACGCCGCTGGGCAAGGACTTCCAGCCGCGGGTGCTGGCAGCGATGCGCAAGGCCGGGATCGAACTCTGAGTCGGGCGCTGTTTGTCACTGTCGTTGGTCACTGATCTTGATTTGTCGCCTGGCAATCCGTTTTTTTCACGCAGGAACTTCATGAATCCTTCAATGCGCACTTCCCTTACTCTTGTTGCCCTGTCGGTGACGCTCGCCGGCTGTTCATCTTCCCTGCTCGAAACCAAGCGTATCGACTACAAGGGCGCACGCAAGATGCAGCAGCCGCTTGAAGTGCCGCCCGATCTGACCCAGCCGTCAGGAGATGAGCGCTTTGCGGTGCCGGACATCACCCCGCGTGGCGTGGCGACTTTCTCCGCTTACAGCTCCGATCGGGCCGGGATGCCGCAGGTCGCCAGCGAGCAGGGAGTGCTGGTGGCGCCGGTGTCGATGCATGTCGAGCGTGCTGGCAGTCAGCGCTGGCTGGTGGTAAGCGGCAAGGCGGAAGAATTGTGGCCGCAGATCAAGGATTTCTGGCTTGAGCTGGGCTTCATCCTCAACATCGACAGCCCGCAGATTGGCGTGATGGAAACCGACTGGGCGGAAGACCGGGCCAAGATTCCGCAGGACTTCGTTCGCTCGACGATCGGCAAGGTGCTCGACGGTCTGTTCTCCACCCCGGAGCGCGACAAGTTCCGCACTCGTATCGAGCAGGGCAGCACCGCCGATACGGTGGAAATCTATGTCAGCCATCGTGGCATGGTCGAGATCTATCCCAATGAAGCCAAGGATTCGACCATCTGGCAGCCGCGCCCGGCAGATCCCGAGCTCGAAGCCGAAATGCTGCGCCGGCTGATGGTTCATCTTGGGGCCGAGGAGGCACGTGCCGAAGCGGCGCTCACCACCCCGGCGGGTGCCGAACGTGCCCAGCTGCGCACCGTGGCTGGCGACCGGATCAGCCTCGAACTGGAAGAGTCCTTTGATCGTGCCTGGCGTCGAGTCGGGCTGGCGCTGGATCGCATCGGCTTTACCGTCGAAGATCGCGACCGTGCGCAGGGTCTGTATTTCGTCCGCTATGTGGACCCCGATGCCGACAACAAGAGCGAACAGGGTTTCCTGTCCAAGCTGGCGTTCTGGCGCAGCGATGAAAAACCGGCGGCTGGCAGCGAATATCGTCTGCATGTCGAAGGCGAAGGCGGGCGCAGCCTGGTGCGTGTCCTGTCGCGTGAAGGCGGTGAAGATACTTCGCCGACTGCCAAGCGTATCCTGGGCCTGTTGCACGAAGAGCTGCGCTGATCGCGCTGCAGTTCAGAGACAAAGCGCTCAGACACAAAAAACCCGGCAAATGCCGGGTTTTTTGCATGCAAAAGCGTGTGTGCAAAAACGCAGGCAGCAATCAGTTCTGCGCAGCGTCCTTCGCTTCCTGGATGGCAGCTTCGGCGGCAGCCTTGGCAGCGGCAGCAGCTTCGCTGGCGGCGTCCTTGATTTCGTCTGCCTTTTCAGCAGCTGCGTCCGCCGCATCTGCAGCGGCTTCCTTGCCGGCTTCGAGTGCTTCCGCCGCTTTCTCGCCAGCGGCGTCGGCAGCGTCACGGGCAGCATCGACTGCAGCTGCCGCGCCTTCCTTGACGCTGTCGATGGCGTCAGCAGCACTTTCGGTGGCCTGCTCGACCACCGGTGCAGCAGCTTCCCGGGCTTCTTCAACGGCAGCCGCCGCGCTTTCCTTGGCGGCCTGAGCTGCTTCGGCAGCCTTGTCAACAGCTTCGCTGGCCTTTTCGCTCACAGTGCTGGGGGCAGCGCTGCTTGCAGGGGCTGCCGGAGTTTCCGATTTGCCGCAGGCGGTCAGAGTGAGGGCGAGCAGGGCGGTCAGAAGAAGAGAGGGTTTCATGCGTGTTCCTTGGTTGAGTTGAAACGGATTGCTGCAGCGCTTGCAGCAAAGGGCTGCAGTCTAGCATGAGTGCAGCGGGGGCTTGGTGGCAGGACGGAGTTGAGCAGAGCAATTGGATGACTGCTCCACGGCACTCCACCGTCTTTTTTGATCGCGGTTTTTCTTGTGGCCTCGAGCCCACGGCAAATCGCCAGCTCTTTCTTGCCTGAGCAGCAGTGGTCGGACAGGGCAGAGGCAGAGAAAAGGGCGCCAGGGGTGGTGAGGCAGTAGAATTGCCGCTTGCAACTCACCATAACAACAGCACGACAACCAAGCCGGCATTGCCCAGCCACGGAGAGAACATGAGCCATTCTGCTGCATCCGTCATCCATCGTCATGACTATCGTCCCCTTGCGTGGACGGTTGATGAGGTCGAGCTCGATTTCGAGCTGCATGCCGAAGCCACCCTGGTGCGCAACCGCATGCGCTGTCGTCGCCAGGGCGGTGAGCCGGGGGCGCCGTTGCGGCTGTGGCATGAGGCGCTTGACTGGTGGTCGATCACGGTCGATGGTGCGCCGGCGCGGATCGTCGCCGATGAAGGCGGGATGATCGAGATTGCGCTCAATGGCGAGCAGGCGCTGGTCGAGGTGCACAGCCGGATCAATCCGACCGCCAACACCAGCCTGTCCGGGTTGTATCGCTCGGATGGCGGTTTCTTTACGCAGTGCGAGGCAGAAGGCTTTCGTCGCATCACCTGCTTTCCCGATCGTCCCGACGTGATGGCGCGCTACCGCGTGCGGCTGGAAGCGGAGCGCAGCAGCTGTCCGGTGCTGCTGTCCAACGGCAATCTGATTGACAGCGGCGAACTGGCCAATGGCCGCCACTTTGCCTGCTGGGAAGATCCTTTCCCCAAGCCTTCCTATCTGTTTGCCCTGGTGGCCGCTGATCTGGAAGTGCTGGAGCGCAGGCTGCACACGCGTTCCGGCCGTGAAGTGCTGTTGCAGGTGTGGGTGGCGGCCAGTGATCTCGACCGTTGCGAACATGCGCTCGATTCGCTGGAGCGTGCGCTGCGCTGGGATGAGGAAGAATTCGGTCTTGAGCTGGATCTTGACCGCTTCATGATTGTCGCCGTGGCGGATTTCAACATGGGAGCGATGGAGAACAAAGGGCTCAACATCTTCAACACCAAATACATCCTCGCCCGCCCGCAAAGTGCCACCGATGTCGATTACGCCAACATCGAAAGCGTGGTGGCGCACGAATACTTCCATAACTGGACCGGCAATCGCGTCACCTGCCGCGACTGGTTCCAGCTCACCCTCAAGGAAGGGCTCACCGTTTTCCGTGACCAGCAGTTTTCCGCCGACATGCTGGCGGCGGCAGCTGGCCTGGAGGGCGCAGCTTCGGCACGAGCGGTGAAGCGCATCGATGATGTGCGCGTGCTGCGTGCGGCGCAATTCACTGAAGATGGCGGACCGATGGCCCATCCGATCCGCCCGGATCGCTATGAGGAGATCAACAACTTCTACACTGCCACGGTGTATGAGAAAGGCGCGGAAGTGATCCGCATGCTCCACACCTTGCTCGGGCCGGAAGGCTTTCGCAACGGCATCGATCTCTACTTCAGCTATTACGACGGTCAGGCAGTGACCTGCGACGATTTTGTCGAAGCGATGGCGGAAGCCAATGGAGTCGATCTCGACCAGTTCATGCACTGGTATGGGCAAGCCGGTACGCCACAGCTCAAGGTCGACACCCACTGGGAAGCAGCAGAAGGCCGCTACACCCTGAGCTTGAGCCAGCACACTGCGCCCACGCCTGGTCAGCCTGACAAGCAGCCGCTGCTGATTCCGGTGGCCGTGGGGCTGATCGGCGCCGATGGCGCGGATCTGCCGCTGCAACTGGCCGGCGAGAGCCAGCCGGGGGCGACCACTCGCGTGCTGCGGCTGAGTGAAGCGAGCCAGCAGTTCAGCTTCATCGGTCTGCAAGCCGAGCCGCTGCCGTCGATCCTGCGCGGCTTTTCCGCGCCAGTGGAACTGGATCATGCGGAAAGCGAAGCAGCACTGGCTTTTCGCATGGCGCATGACAGCGATCCTTTCAAGCGCTGGGATGCGGCGCAGTCTTACGCCGAGCAGGTGGTGCTGGCGTGTGCTGCCCGGCCGCAGCAAGCGCTGCCGCCGGCCTTCATTGTCGCCTGTCGCAGCCTGCTGGTCGATGACAGGCTGGATGCCGCGTTCCGCGCGCAAGCGCTCAGTCTGCCGAGCGAAGTCTGGCTGCTGGAGCGCATGGCCGTAGGCCAGCCCCAAGCCTTGCGCCAGGGCCTTCAGCAGGTGATGCGGACGCTTGGAACGGCGCTGGCCGCCGAATGGCGGGCGGTGGTGGCAGCGACGCCTCTGGCGGCCGCGTACCGCTACCATCCGCTCGATGCCGGTCAGCGCGCACTGGCCAATCTGGCCTTGCGCTATCTGGCAGCAGCTGGCGATGCGTCAGGTCTGGCACTGACCCGCGAACGCTTTGCTGGCGCCGGCAACATGACCGAGTGTTTCGGCGCCTTGAGTGCACTGGTGCACAGTGTCGATGCCACGCGCAGTGAGGCGCTGGCACATTTTCTCGCCGTGCACCGCGAAGACGCGCTGGTGGTCGACAAGTGGTTTGCCCTGCAGGCCGGCGCCTGGCGCTGGGATGAAAACGCTGCACCCGTGCTGGCGCAGGTCAAAGCGCTGCTCGCACATCCGGCTTTTGCGCTCAGCAATCCGAACAAGGTGTTTGCCTTGCTCGGCAGTTTCTTCCGCAGTAATCCGGCCGAATTCCACCTTGCCGATGGCAGTGGTCATGCGTTCTGGGCCGAGCAGGTGATCGCGGTCGATGCGGTCAATCCGCAAGTGGCTTCACGTCTGGCGCGCGCACTGGAAAACTGGCGTCATCTGGATGCTGCGCTGCAAACCAGCATCGTCAGCCAGCTCAGACGGGTGATCGCCCGGCCGGAGCTGTCGGTTGATGTGCGCGAAGTGCTGGGCAAGATGCTCGATCAGTGAGTTTGGCCGCGATATTACGCCCTGACGGTATACGCCCTGACGGTACGCTCTGACGGGCGCCCCCTCTCCCCAACCCCTCTCCCGCGAGGGAGCGAGGGGCTGTTCGGGGCGGCGAATTACTCGGTGGCCAGATCGCCGGCGATGTAGCTTTCGAGCTGGCGGATGGTGGCCTGCTGCTGGCTGACCATCGATTTGACCATGTCGCCGATGCTGACGATGCCCATGATCTTGCCCTGGTGGACGACCGGCAGGTGGCGGAAGCGGTTTTCGGTCATCATCTGCATCACGGCATCGACCGTGTGGCTGGGGGTGATGGTGCAGGGATTGCCGGTCATCAGTTCGCCGACGGTGACATCGCGCGAAGCGTGGCCTTTGAGAATCACGCGACGGGCATAGTCGCGTTCGGTGAAGATGCCCAGCAGACGGTCACTGTCGGTGACCAGCACGCAGCCGACGTCTTTCTCGGCCATCAGCGACAAGGCGCTGAATACGCTGTCATCGGGCTTGACTGCCAGATAGTTGCCGCCTTTCTGCTCCAGAACCTGTTTGATGCTTGTCGCCATGTTGTCCCCTCCCGGTCAGTGATGTGATGTCCGCAGAATGTTCGGGCTGCGTGGCATCAACGGTGGATATCGCCTGCGTATTTTTGCACAGCTTGGGCTTTCGCGCTCATCGAGCGCGGATTCAGATCTCGAGGTTGTCGATCAGCCGGGTCTGGCCCAGTCTGGCGGCGGCCAGCACGACCAGGGCTTCATCCCTCGCCGTCGGTGGCTGGAGGTCGAGGCGGCGGCGGACGGCGACGTATTCCGCGTCCCAGCCGGCTGCCTGCAGCTGTGCCATCGCCTCGGCTTCGAGGCGGTTGAAATCCTGTTCGCCCGCGCGCACTGCAGTGCGCAGTTCGCTCAGCAGGCGATAAAGTAGCGGCGCACGGGCGCGTTCGTCAGCGCTCAGGTAGCCGTTGCGTGAAGAGAGCGCGAGGCCATCTTGCGCACGCACGGTATCGCCGGCAATCACTTCGATCGGCAGTGCCAGTTCGCGCACCATATTGCTCAGCACCATCAGCTGCTGATAGTCCTTCTTGCCGAACAGGGCGTAATCGGGTTGGACGATGTTGAGCAGTTTCAGCACCACGGTGCACACACCACGGAAATGGCCGGGGCGGCATTCGCCTTCGAGCACGCTGACGTGGGCGGGGGCAGGGTCGACGTGATAGTGCTGCGGCTGGGGATACATTTCCGCTTCATCGGGCGCGAAGACGTGCTTGACCCCGGCAGCGGCGAGTTTTTCGCAATCGGCGGCCAGGGTGCGCGGATAGCGGTCGAAGTCTTCACCGACGCCGAACTGGAGGCGGTTCACGAAGATGCTGGCGATGACGCTGTCGGCGTGGTCGCCGGCCTGACGCATGAGGGTGATGTGACCTTCGTGCAGGTTGCCCATGGTGGGCACGAGGGCGACTTTGCTGGCCTGGGCGCGTGCGGCGCGCAGGCTGGCGATGCTGTGATGGATCTGCATGCTGGTGAAGTTCGGAAAACCGGGCAGGAAAGGAGGGTCAGTAACAGTGCTCAGGGGCGGGGAAGCTGCCATCGCGCACGGCGTTCACATAAGCGGCAACGGCTTGCTCGATGCTCGTGGCCCCGTCCATGAAGTTGCGTACGAAGCGGGCAGTCTTGCCGGGGAAAATGCCCAGCATGTCGTGCAGCACCAGCACCTGGCCGTCACAGTCCGGGCCGGCACCGATGCCGATGGTGGCCATGGTGTCGAGGCTGGCGGTGATTTCGGCGGCCAGGGCGGCGGGCACCATTTCCATCACCATCATCGCTGCGCCGGCCTGTTGCAGAGCGAGCGCATCGGCCTTGAGCCGGGCGGCGCCTTCATCGCTGCGTCCCTGGACGCGGTAACCGCCAAGCTGGTGCACGGCTTGCGGGGTGAGGCCGATGTGGGCACAGACCGGCACGCCGCGCTCGACGAGAAAGCGCACGGTTTCGGCCATGAATTCACCGCCTTCGAGCTTGACCATCTGCGCGCCGGCGGCCATCAGGCGCGCGGCATTGCGCATCGCCTGGGCCGGACTTTCGTGATAGCTGGCAAACGGCAGGTCGCTCAGTACCAGCGCCCGCGAATTGGCGCGGGCGACACATTCGGTGTGATAAACCATGTGTTCCAGAGTGACCGGCAGGGTCGATTTCTGCCCCTGGAGGACGTTGCCCAGTGAATCGCCGATCAGGATCACATCGACACCGACGCGGCCGAGCAGGGCGGCAAAGCTGGCGTCGTAGCCGGTAAGCATGGCGATCTTGCGCCCTTCGCTGCGCATCTTGCCCAGTTCGAAAAGAGTGACAGGCTTCTGGTCGTGGGGATTGCTCATTCATCGCTCCTGGTTGGAGGAGGGCGGAGTGTCGGCCAAAGGCGGCGGAAGCACAAGCCCGTATGGTGCGTGGTGGTGTGCTGAGCTGCGGCTGCAGCTCAGGCAGCGTAGCTGAAGAATTCGCGGTAGCCGCGCATGTTGTTCAGATGGCTGAGGAGGATGGCGAAATCCTCGTCGTCATCGACCGGATTGAGTTTGCCGGTGTCAACGATGAATAGCGGCGCAGCATCGTACTGGTAAAAAAAGCGGGTGTAGTCGGCGGAGAGGCGGCGCAGATACTCTTCGCCGATGCGGCGTTCGCTGTCGATGCCGCGCTTGTGTACCCGTTCGAGCAAAGTATCGACGTTGGCCTGCAGATAGATCACCAGGTCGGGCTTGGGCAGGGCGGGTGGAATGACGCTGTCCCAGATGCGTTGATAGAGCGGCAGTTCGTCGGCGTTGAGATTCAGTTCGGCAAACAGGCGGTTCTTGTCGAGGATGAAGTCGGCGACACGGCGCGGCGCGGCCTCTTCTTCCAGTACCGGTTTGAGCAGATCAAGGCGCTGGAACAGGAAGGAAAGCTCGGTGGACATCGCCCAGCGCTCGGGTTGCTGATAGAAGCGGGCAAGAAAGGGGTTGAACTCCGCTGCTTCAAGCAGAAGTTCGGCCTGCAAGTGGCTGGCCAGACGCTTGGCGAGCGAAGTCTTGCCAACCCCGATCGGTCCTTCCACCACGATGTATTGCGCTTTGTCCAGCATGTGATCCGCCCTTTGCAGTCTGCCGTTCAGCTGCGAAAGATGAAATAAACCGCACCAAGCATACACAAGGCGGCCCACAGGTAGTCAAGCTTGAGCGGCTGTTTCATGTAGAGCACGGCAAACGGAATGAAGATCAGCAGAGTGATCACTTCCTGCATGATCTTCAGCTGACCCAGACTGAGGGCGGTGGCGCCGATGCGATTGGCTGGTACTTGCAGCAGGTATTCGAACAGCGCGATCCCCCAGCTGATCACCGCCGCGACATACCAGCTGCGCGCCGGCATGGTCTTCAGGTGACCATACCAGGCAAAAGTCATGAACAGGTTGGAGGCACTCAGCAGCAGCGCGGTCTGCAGCCAGACCGGCCAGGAAGTGACAGCCTGAAGCAGGGCGGACATGGGGGTGGCTCAAAGAGGCGGACAGGAAGACAGAAGCAGGCGGGCGGCGGCAGCGCGCTTCAGCTGCGGCTGATCTGCTGATCCGCGACTCCGGGCAGCAGGGCGCAGGCCGGCCCAAAGCCGGGAATGTGGACGTCCGGCGCGATTTCGGTCAACGGCAGCAAGGTGAAAGCGCGCAGATGCATGCGCGGGTGCGGCAGCTGCAGATCCTGGCTGTGAATGACCTGGTCGCCGTGCAGCAGCAGATCAAGATCGATCGTCCGCGGTGCGACCGTGCCGTTGCGGCGCCGGCCGGCGTCATGTTCGATGCCGAGCAGGGCGTGCAGCAGCGGATGGGGCGCCATGGTGGTGGCCAGCTCAATGACGCCATTGAGGAAATCAGGCTGGTTGTCGACGCCGATCGGTGCGCTGCGGTACAAGGCCGAATGGGCCACCACGCGGGTGCCGGGCAAGGCGGCCAGCTGGCGGCGTGCCATGCGGTAGGCGCTGCGCGGATCACCGAGATTGGCGCCAAAGGCGACAAAGCTGCGGACGTGTTGCACGGGTTTCATCGGCGTATGGGGTGTCAGCTGCAGGGGAAGTCAGGCCACGTCGGGAGGCTGGCTGGCCGCCGGTTTGCGCCGCCGGCGACGTTTCTTTTTGCTGGCGCTGGCTTCGCTGTCCGGTGCCTGCTGCTGCATCGCTTCACGTTTGTCGTGACCAGCGTGGGCAAAGCGATCCCACCAGTTGACCAGTTCCATCTCGGCTTCGCCGGCTTCAGCGCGCAGGCGCAGAAAATCCCAGCCAGCACGGTAGCGTGGCTGTTCGATGAGACGGTAAGGTGCTTTGCCGGCGCGTTTGTCGAAGCGTGGTTGCAGCGCCCAGATGTCCTTGATGTCACCGGCGATGCGGCGGGTGATGGCGAGCTTGCTGGCCTGGGTGTCGAGCACTTCATCCATTGCTTCGAACAGCGCTGGCTGCGGATAACCGCCAGCCGCTTGTTTGCGCTGCCAGGCTTCCAGCACCTGATGCCACAGCAAGGTGGCGAACAGAAAACCGGGCGAGACCGATTTGCCCGCCTGTACCCGCTGGTCGGTGTTTTCCAGTGCCAGCCAGACGAAGCGTTCGCCCTGCGGCTGTTCGAGAATCACGTCGAGCAATGGCAGCAGGCCGTGGTGCAGGCCTTCCTCGCGCAACTGGCGCAGGCATTTGACCGCCTGGCCGGAGAACAGCAGCTTGAGCATTTCGTCGAACAGCCGCGCGGCGGGCACGTTCTCGAGCAGTACCGCCATTTCGCGGATCGGCTGACGCGCAGCCGGATCGATGATCAGGTCAAGCTTGGCACCCAGGCGCACCGCCCGCAGCATGCGCACCGGATCTTCGCGGTAGCGGGTGCGCGGATCGCCGATCATGCGCAGCGTCTTGTGTTCGATGTCGGCGACACCATGGTGGTAGTCGACGATCACTTCGGTGCCGGGATCGTAGTAGAGCGCGTTGACAGTGAAGTCGCGCCGGGTGGCGTCTTCTTCCTGACTGCCGAACACGTTGTCGCGCAGCACGCGGCCGTGATCGTCGGTTTCGGTCTGCTGCGGATCTTGCATGGCGCGGAAGGTGGAGACTTCGATGGTCTCCGGTCCGCTCATCACGTGAACGATCCTGAAGCGGCGGCCGATGATGCGGGAACGGCGGAACAGCGCACGCACTTCTTCCGGGGTGGCGTTGGTGGCCACGTCGAAGTCTTTCGGTGTCTGGCCGCTCAGCAGGTCGCGCACCGCACCGCCAACGACAAAAGCCTTGAAACCTTTTTCCTGCAAGGTGGCGCACACCCTGCGTGCCGCCGGCGACAGCTGTTCACGGGCGATGCCGTGGCGTTCACGCGGGATATGGGCCGCACGTGGGCGGGCGGTGGTGGCCGGGCGCTTGAAAACCTTGCGCAGCAGCTTGCGGATCATCGGCAACGGCGTTTTTCGCTAAAACGCGCAATGATAACCGATTCGCTGCAGCGCACGGCGAACAAATGTGTGGAGTGGTGTCCGGCAGCGTTCAGCGCAGGGAAATCACCGGCCAGCCAGCGGCGGTGGCGTGGGCGCGCAGTTTGTCGTCCGGATCGACGGCGACCGGATGGCTGACAATTTCCAGCAGCGGCAGGTCGTTGTGGGAGTCGCTGTAGAACCAGCGCTCGCTGAAGCAATCATGGTTGAGCGCCAGCGATTCGAGCCAGGCGTTGACGCGGTCGATCTTGCCAGCCTGGAACGCAGGCGTGCCACGTACTTCGCCGGTGAAACGGCCGTTTTCCTGCGCCGGAATGGTGGCAATCAGGTGGGGAATGCCGAATTCGCGCACGATCGGTGCAGTGACAAAAGCGTTGGTGGCGGTCACCACCGCCACCAGGGCACCCTGGTCGAGGTGTTGCTGCACCAGCGTGCGTGCCAGAGGCGTGATCAGTGGGCGAATCACTTCGGCAAGAAATTCGTCATGCCAGGCATCGAGCTGGGCGCGCGGATAGCGGGCGAGCGGTGCGAGCTGGAATTCGAGAAAAGCATTGATGTCGAGCGTGCCAGCCTGATAGTCGGCGAAAAAAGCATCGTTGCGCGTCTGCTGGACTTCGCGGTCGAGCACGCCTTTGTCCACAAGGAACTGCCCCCAGCTGTGATCGGAATCACCGGCGAGCAAAGTATTGTCAAGATCGAACAGCACCAGTTTCACGGCAAAAACTCCAGGTAAGTCAGGGTGAATTCAGTAAAAGCCCGGCTGCCCCAGCAGGCCGGTCGCTGGCGCGGCCGGTTTCAGAGCTGCAGCCCGCGCTGGATCAGTTCGCGCAGCAGCGGCAGGGTGATCGGGCGTTTGCGCTCGAGGGCGGCGGCATCAAGCGCTTCGAACACCGCGAGCAGGCGCGGCAATTCGCGCTCGCCGTGGCACATCAGGTAGTCGAGCACTTCGCTCGCCAGCGGCAGACCGCGGCGCTGGGCAAGCGTGGCGATGATCGCGGCGCGGGTCTCGTCGTCCAGCGGCTGCAGCTGGTAGACCAGACACTGGCCGATGCGGGTGCGCAGGTCTTCGCGCAGCGCAAGCGCGAGCGGCGGCTGACTGCCGGCGAGCAGCAGGCGCTGACCACAGCTGCGGCTGCGGTTGAACGCATTGAACAGTGCAATCTGGGCGGGCGGATCCAGCGCATCGACATCGTCGATGGCGAGCAGGCCGCCGTCGAGCAGTGGCAGTTCGCTGCCGGCGTCGCGGGCAGCAACGAGGCGGGCAGGGCGGCCGGTTGCCTGGGCGGCAGCAACGCTGGCCTGCAGCAGATGACTGCGGCCACTGCCGGCGCTGCCCCACAGATAGAGGTGGGGAAGCGGCGTGGCGTGTTCGCACTGCTCAGCCTCATCGCTGGCCAGACCGCGCAGGCGGGCGAGCAATTCGCCGTTGGCGCCGGTGACGAAATTGTCCAGACTGGGCGGCGCGTCGGCATCGAGATCAAGCACCAGCTGCTTCATGCTTCAGACTCGCCGGCAAGAGCGGCGTTGGTGCCGCTGCGGTCGCCCGATCCGGTTGGCGTGGTGGTGGGTGCGGTGGCGGATGTAGTGGCGGGGGTGGTGGCCGATGAGCGGACAGCAAGACCTTCCGCTTCGTCGCCCAGATAGATCGGGCTGGCAAACCAGGCGGCACGCAGCTCGCGCAGGCCGACCAGCATGGCCGCGCCAGCCGGCAGGGCGATCAGCACGCCGACGAAACCGAACAGCTCACCAAAGGCAAGCAGGGCGAACACCACGGCGAGCGGGTGAAGGCCGATGCGCTCCCCCACCAGGTAGGGGGTCAAACCAAAACTTTCCAGCACCTGACCGATGCCATAGACGATGCCGACGCCCAGCAGCAGCGACCAGCCTTCGCCTTGCAGCAGCGCGGCGAGTACTGCCAGCACCAGTCCGCTGCCGAAGCCGACAAAGGGAATGAAGATCAGCAGGCCGGTGAGCACGCCGACCGGCAGCCAGAAGTCGAGCCCGGCGAGCTTGAGGCCGAGGCTGTAGAACAGCGCCAGCAGCAGCATCACCGCGAGCTGGCCGCGCAGGAACTCGGACAGCACGGAATCGAGCTTGGCGAGGATGTCCATCGTTCGTCCGAGCCAGGGACGAGGGACGATGCCTTGCAGGCCGGCGAGCAGCTGTGGCCATTCCCGCAGCAGGTAGAACATCACCAGCGGCACCAGCAGCGTGGTACTGAGGAAGGCAATCGCCGCCGAGCCGCCACTTTTGAGATGGGAGAACAGGACGGGCAGCAGTTCCTGCGCACTGCTCCAGTGTTCGGCGATCAGCCGGCGCAGCTGGTTGACATCGAAATCGATGCTGAGCCCGAACTGCTGTTCAAGCAGCGGCCGCCAGTGAGTATTGAACAGTTCGACCACCTCGGGCAGGCGGGCGAGCAGCAGGTTGCCCTGGCGATACACCATCGGCAGCAGGATCAGCGCCAGGGTGGCAATCAGCAGGCCGAGACCGACAATCACCAGCAGCACGGCCGCAGTGCGCGGCAGACGATGGCGGCTCAGCCAGCCGACCAGCGGGTTGCAGATATAGGCCAGCACTGCGCCGATGATGAACGGCGACAGCATCGGCCCGAGCAGCCACAGCAGGCCGAGCAGGGCGCAGGCGGTGGCAGTCCAGGCATAGGCCTGCATGCG
>JAVEVA010000035.1:0-32863 GCA_034005275.1 Thauera sp.
CAGTTCGGACGACCGCCGTTTCAACTTCAAGCTGGGTTACACCCCCAACGCGCAGGACGAGTATTCGCTCAACTTCGTCCGCCAGGAAGGACGCAAGGACGCCGTGCTCAGCACTTCGCCGACCAACCGCGACCGCGACTGGGACTGGCCGCGCTGGGATGTGTGGAGCCTGTACTGGCTGTCGCACACCGCGCTCTCGGATCATGCCTACCTGAAGACCAAGGCCTATTACAACCAGTTCGACAATGAACTGATGATGCACAACCTGAACACGCTCAGCACCTATGACGACACGTCCTATGGTCTCTCGCTGGAAGCTGGCACCACCTGGTTTGCGCGCAATACGCTGAAAGCGGCGCTGCACTACCGCAAGGACAAACACCGCAGCCAGGATGAGGAATACTCGCCCCTTTTTGTCACCCCCTGGCAGCATGCCGAAGAAGAAACCTGGTCACTGGGCCTGGAAAACACTTTCCACCTCAGTTCCAGCGTGGACCTGGTGGCCGACGTCAGCCACGATGATCGCAACACCCGCAAGGTGGAGCAGTTCAGCAAGAGTCAGACGCCCAGCTTCTTCGAATACGACACCCGCGACCGTTCAGCGTGGAATTACCAGGGTGCAGTGATCTATCGCTACAGTGACAGCGGCCGAATGAACTTCTCCGCCTCGCGCCGGATCAGCATGCCGACCATGTTCCACCGCTTCAGCTCACGCTTTGGTGGCGCCACTTCCAACCCCGACCTCAAGCCGGAAAAAGGTCTCAACTTCGAGCTGGCGCTGTCTGATCGCATCGGCAGCAACTGGTTTGGCGAAATCGCTTTCTTCCACAACAAGATCGACGATCTGATGCAGGGCGTCGACGTTCAGTATCCTGCCGGCTCGGGAGTTTTCTACAGCCAGAACCAGAACGTCGGCGAAGGGACTTTCAAAGGCGTGGAGCTGTCGCTCAATGGCTTGCTCACGCCCCAGCTTGAAGTGGGCGGCAACTATACCTGGACCGACAGCGACATCCGCCTGCACCCCGGCGCCAGCAGCAGCACGCTCACTCACAACGAGATTCCCCGCCATGCCGGCATGCTCTACGCCAAATGGCAGCCCTCGTCCGATCTCAGCTTGATGCCTTACGTGGAATCGGCAAGCAGCCGCTGGTCGGCCAATACCGAAAGCGGTCGTCCGGACGTGAAGACCGGCGGCTACACCCTGCTCAATTTCCGCCTTGCCTACCAGCTCACGCGGCAGATCGAACTGGCGGCAAGCGGGCATAATCTGCTCGACAAGAACTACGCCCTCACCCACGGCTATCCGCAGCAAGGGCGCAACTTCATCGTCAGCGCACGTGTCCGCTACTGATCTCATGAACACCCCTTTCGCAGCCAGCCTTGACGAAAGCAGCACTTCGGCCCTGCCGCTGGCAGCGATCGTCCACACTCACGGCGATCCGGCGGATGAGCTGCTCGCCAGCTTCGCGTTCAGCCTGCGCGCGCAGGGCTTGCAGGTGCGCGGCCTCATTCAGCACAGCTCGGCACCCGGCAAGGACAAAGTGATGCTGATCGACCTCGACAGCGGCCAGTACTGGCCGCTGTTCCAGGCGCTGGGCAGCCGTTCGCAATCCTGCAGCCTGGATACCGCCAGCCTGGCTGCCGCCAGCGTCAGCCTGCGACGCGCACTGGACGCTGCTGCGGACCTGGTCGTGGCCAACCGCTTTGGGACCATGGAAGCGGAAGGTCGCGGCCTGGCTGACGAACTGCTCGCCCTGATGTGTGCCGGCCAGCCCCTGCTCACCGTGGTTGCCGACAAGCATCTGACCGCCTGGCGCGACTTCAGCGGTGGCTACGGCATCGAGTTGCCGCCTGAGCGCGCAGCGCTGGAACGCTGGTTCAGCAGTTTGCCGGCGCAGCGGAGCGGCGGCATCCAGTCAGCAATCGCCCAGGTGAGCTGAGTCGGGCGAACTATGGTTCAGGCGACCTGAGTCAGCAAAGCGGAACCGAACATGAAACGACGAGATTTTCTTGCCTTCGCGACCTGCCTGCCCTGGCTCTCCGCCAACGCAGCAGCGGACGAAATGCAGCGCGATCCGCAGGCTGGCCTGCACGTTTTTGGCACGCTGCCGGCGCCAGACCGCGTCCAGCGCGTATTTGCCGCTGGCGCTCCTGCCGCGGTGTTCGTCCATGCCCTTGCGCCCGACAAGCTGCTGGGCTGGCCCTGGGCGCTGCCCTCCAGCGCACTGGACATGCTCGCGCCTGCGGCCCGCAAGCTGCCGCTGCTGGGACGGCTGGCCGGTCGTGGCAGCACGCTGCCGCTGGAGCGTCTGCTCGCACTCAAGCCTGATTTCATTCTGGATGTCGGCACGGTCGACGCTCACTACCGCTCGACGGCGGAGCGCATTCATCAACAGACCGGCGTTGCCTATGTGCTGGTCGACGGTCGCCTGGTCGACAGCGCACGTCAGCTCAGGCAGGGCGGAGAACTGCTGGGAGTGGGCGCACACGGGCGCAGATCCTGGCCGACTATGCCATCGCCAGCCTCAAGGTGTGCACGCCAACGGACCACATGCCAAGCCTCTATCTGGCTCGGGGCAGCGACGGTCTCGAAACACCTTTGCCCGGTTCGATCAACGGCGAATGCATTCCCGCTGCCTGCGCACGCAATGCCGCCCGTGGCCCAGGCGGACTGGCGCGCGTCTCGCGCGAACACCTGCTCGACTGGGCACCGGATGCAATCGTCACCCAATATGCTGAATTTGCCGCACTGGTGGCGCGCGACCCATTCTGGCAAAGCCTGCCCGCCGTGCGTGCGGGACGCTTCCATCTTGCTCCCGACTCGCCTTTCGGCTGGCTGGACGGCCCACCCAGCATCAGCCGCCTGCTCGGGGTGCGCTGGCTGCACCAACGGCTGCACGGCGGCAACGAAAACATCGACTGGATCGAGCAAGCGCGTGACTTCCATCAGCTCTTCTACGGCCACGCTCCCAGCCGCGAACAACTGGCAAGCAGCCTGAGCGCCTGATTCGATGCCTTCCAGCACCTTGCCCACCACCACCCGCAGCTCGCTGCAGCCCGTCTTGCTGCTGGGCCTGGTGCTGTTACTGCTGCTCGCGGTGGGTGGCAGCCTGATTTCCGGCGCCTACCCGCTCAGTGCTCACCAGGCCTGGCAGGCGCTGCTCGCCGGTCCCACCTCAGTTGGCACCTCAGTTGATACCTCCGTTGGCAGCTCATTGAGCAACGCAGCAGGCAGCGAACTGAGCACGGTCGTCTGGCAGCTACGCCTGCCGCGCATCGCCGCAGCCCTGCTGGTCGGCATGGCGCTGGCCACCGCTGGCGCGACCTATCAGGCGATGTTCCGCAATCCGCTGGTATCACCCGACATCCTCGGCGTCGCTGCTGGCGCCGGTCTCGGCGCCTCGTTCGCCATTCTTGCCGGTCTGCCACTGGTCATGGTTCAGTTCGCCGCCTTTGGCGGTGGTCTGCTCGCAGTCAGCTGTGTCGTACTCGTCGCCACCCGCGTCCGCCATCACGATCCCATCCTCGCCATGGTGCTTGCCGGGGTGGCAATCGGCACCTTGTTTGCCGCCGGTATTTCGCTGGTGAAAGTACTCGCCGATCCAAGCGTGCAGCTGCCTTCGATCACCTTCTGGCTGCTGGGTGGCCTGCATGCGATCACGCTGACCGACCTCGCCCTGGTCTCTCCCTTGCTGTTCGGCGCCTTGCTGCCGATCTGGTTACTGCGCTGGCGCATCAATGCGCTCAGCCTGAGCGATGACGAAGCTGCCAGCATCGGCGTCGATGTCCGCCGCCTGCGCCTGATCCTCATTGCCTGTGCGACCCTGATGACCGCTTCGGCAGTGGCAATTGCCGGCATCATCGGCTGGATCGGCTTGGTGATTCCCCATGCTGCCCGCCTGCTGGCAGGCGCCGAGTTTTCCCGCCTGCTGCCGGCAACCCTGCTGCTGGGCGGCAGCTTTCTGCTCATTGCCGACAGTTTTGCCCGTTCGGTCGCGGCCATCGAACTGCCGCTGGGCATTCTCACCGCCTTCGTCGGTGCGCCGGCTTTCCTGCTGCTGCTCGCCCGCCAGGGACGCAGCGCATGAGCACGACACCACTGCTCGCTGCACACGCGCTCGCCATCGGCCATCCACGGCGCACCGTGGGGGAGAGCATCAACCTCCAGCTTGCTGGCGGCGAAGTGCTGTGCCTGCTTGGCCCCAACGGCAGCGGCAAGACCACACTGTTTCGCACCCTGCTCGGGCTGCTGCCGGCACGTGATGGCCAAATCGAAGTTGCCGGTCAGCCGCTCGCACGCTGGTCACGCTCGCAACTTGCCAGCAAGCTCGCCTATGTGCCGCAAAACCCTGCTTTGCCCTTTGCCTTCAGCCTGGAAGAAGTCGTTCTCATGGGACGCATCGCTCACGGCAGCCCTTTTCGTCAGCCTTCACGCCAGGACCGCGCGCTGGCCGCCGAAGCCCTGCACAGTCTGGGCATCGCTCACCTGGCCGAACGCGCCTGCACTGAAGTTTCGGGCGGCGAACGCCAGCTCGCGCTGATTGCCCGCGCGCTGGCCCAGCAGGCTGAAGTTCTCATCCTCGACGAACCCACTTCCAGCCTGGATTTCGGCAATCAGTTGCGCGTGCTCGACTGCCTGAGCAGCCTGCGTGCCCGTGGCCTCGCGATCCTGCTGTCCACCCATCAACCCGAACACGCCCTGCGCATTGCCGACCGCATTCTGTTTCTGAAACAAGGTCAGCTCATCGCCAGCGGTGGTCGCGAGCTGATCACGCCGGCAGCACTCGCCCGGCTCTATGACAGTGACGAAGCGCTGATTGCTGCCGGTCTGGGCATGCACATGCGCTAAAAAATCCGCTGAAACATCCACTGAGCGGCTATCCTTGCTACCTTGTCCTTGATCCCACTTTCCTCAGTTCCGATACCGATGCCCCCTTCCAACACCGACATCACGCTCGACGGCTCGATCTGGATGAACATCGGCAGCGCCAGCCTGGGCGGCCCGGGCCGGGTCGAGTTGCTCGCCCGCATTGCCGAGCACGGCTCGATCACCCACGCGGCCAAAGCCATGAAAATGAGCTACAAGGCGGCCTGGGACGCCATTGACGGCATGAACAACCTTGCTGGCGAAGCACTGGTCGAACGCAGTGCCGGCGGTAAAGGCGGTGGTGGCACCCGCCTCACCCGACGTGGCGAACAGCTGGTGAGCAACTTCCGCCTCATCGAAGCTGAACACCGCCGCTTCGTCCAGGCGCTGAGCGCCCAGGCAAGCGGCCTGACTGATGACTATCTGCTGATCCGGAGACTGACCATGAAAACCAGCGCCCGCAACCAATTTCTCGGCAAAGTGAGCGCCATCCGGCGCGGTGCCGTCAATGACGAAATCGTGCTTGAAGTCGCCGGCGGCCACCAGCTGGTCGCGATCATCACCCATGACAGCGCCACCAGTCTCGAACTGAAAGTCGGCAGCGAAGCTTTTGCCCTCATCAAGTCCTCGTCGATCATCCTGGTCACCGAGAACGAAGGCGCGCGCTTTTCGGCACGCAACTGCCTCGCCGGCACGGTCTCCCGCCTGCAGCCGGGCGCCGTCAATACCGAAGTGGTGCTGGAGCTGCCCGGTGGTGGCACGGTTGCCGCGATCATCACCAACGAAAGCAGCCAGGCACTCGGCCTCGCGCCCGGTCAGCCGGCTTCGGCGCTGTTCAAGGCTTCGAGCGTGATCATCGGCGTACCGGCCTGAGCAGTTCGCGCCCTGCGTTTTCCCTTTCCGGCCGTTTCCGGCTAAAGTCGCCTCTTTCGCCTTTTCTGTCGGTCCAGCCTGCCGTGCGCCTTTTCCGTCTCAGCAAGATCATCACCGTCGGCCTGCGCTTTGGCCTGGATCGTCTCATCCTCGACGCCGACAGCAGCGGTCGGCTGGTGCGGCTGTGGAACACGGTGTTCTTCTGGCGCAGTTTCGACGAGCCACGCGCGGTGCGACTGCGTCGCGCGCTCGAATCCTTGGGACCGATCTTCGTCAAGTTCGGTCAGATGCTGTCCACCCGGCGCGATCTGCTGCCGGCCGATCTCGCCGATGAGCTCGCCTTGCTGCAGGACCGCGTACCACCGGTTTCCAATGAGGCGGCACTCGAAGTACTGGAAAACTTCTACGGTCGCCCGATTGATGAGGTTTTCCGCGATTTCGAGCGCACTCCGATTGCTTCCGCTTCCGTCGCCCAGGTCCACCTTGCCCGCCTACCGGATGGCACTGAAGTGGCGGTCAAGGTGCTGCGCCCAGGCATCGACCGCATCATTGCCCACGACATCGCCCTGCTCGAAGCTGCTGCCGGCCTGCTTGAACGCCTGTGGCCGGAAGGTCGGCGGCTCAAGCCGCGTGAAGTGGTTGCCGAGTTCAGCAAGCACCTGCACGATGAGCTTGATCTGATGCGCGAAGCGGCCAACTGCTCCCAGCTGCGGCGCAACTTCAAGGATTCCAGCCTGCTGCTGGTGCCCGAAGTGCATTGGGACTGGTGTGGCAGCCGGGTGATGGTGATGGAGCGCATGCACGGGGTGACGATTTCGCAGAACTCCGCCCTCGTCGCCCAGGGCAATGATCTCAAGGCGCTGTCACGTGCCGGAGTGGAAATCTTCTTCACCCAGGTGTTCCGCGACGGCTTCTTTCACGCCGACATGCACCCCGGCAACATTCTCGTCCATGCCGATGGCCGTTACATCGCGCTCGATTTCGGCATCATGGGCACCCTGAATGACGAGGACAAGAACTACCTGGCGCAGAACTTCCTTGCCTTTTTCAAACGCGACTACCGCCGCGTCGCCCTCGCCCACCTCGAAGCAGGCTGGGTGCCTGCCAAGACTCGCGTGGACGAATTCGAAGCGGCGATCCGCACCGTCTGCGAACCGATCTTCGACAAGCCGCTGAAGGACATCTCCTTTGGCAAGACCTTGCTGCGCCTGTTCCAGACTGCGCGCCGCTTCGAAATGGAAGTCCAGCCCCAGCTGGTGATGCTGCAAAAGACCTTGCTCAACATCGAAGGTCTCGGCCGTCAGCTCAACCCCGAGCTGGATCTGTGGACCACCGCCAAGCCTTTTCTTGAACGCTGGATGAACGAGCGCATGGGCTGGCGTGCCCTTGTCCATGGCGTGCAGGAAGAAGCCCCAGCCTGGGCCGGGATGCTGCCGCAGCTGCCGCGCCTGGTCCATCACCAGCTCACCTCCGGTGCCAGTGTCCAGGCCGCCCAGCAGGCCAGACTCGAACAACTGCAGCGCGAACAACGCTTGCAGCGGCGTCTGCTCATCGTCATCGGCGCCCTGCTCTGCCTGCTCGTCGGCACCGAAATCTACCGCCTGCTGGGCTGAGCCTGCCACGGTCGACCATTGAGCGTGCAGGCTTGCTAGAATCCGCCGGTTTTGCTGTTGTCTGAGCGCCAATTCAGCACAACTGCAGCGTCAGCCCTGCCCCTGTCCTGTTCCCTCCTTGTCTGGAGACGCGCTCGATCATGATGTTCTGGCTTGTTGTCGCCTATCTGGCGGTGTCGATCGCCATCGGCCTGTTCGCCGCCACCCGTGTGCGCAATGCGCGCGACTACATCAACGCTGGTCGCAACCTGCCGATGTATGTGGTGATCGCGATGGTGTTCGCGACCTGGTTCGGTGCCGAAACCGTGCTCGGCACGTCTGCCACTTTCCTTGAAGAAGGCTTGCGCGGGCTGATTTCCGATCCGCTCGGTGCCTCGGTGTGCCTGATGCTGTTCGGTCTCATTTTCGCCCGTCCGCTCTACCGCCTCAATCTGCTCACCCTGGGCGATTTCTTCCGCGCCCGCTATAACCGCAGCACCGAACTGGTGCTGTCGATCTGCATCGTCATTTCCTACCTGGGCTGGGTGGCGGCGCAGGTCACTGCCCTCGGGCTGGTGTTCAACGTGCTGTCAATGGGTTCGGTGTCGACCTTTGAAGGCATGCTCATCGGCGCCAGCGTGGTGTTGCTGTACACCCTGTTCGGCGGCATGTGGTCGGTGGCGATGACCACTTTCGTGCAGATGATCATCATTGTTGCCGGCCTGATCTATGTCACCCTGCTCGCCGGCGACATGGCCGGCGGCCTCGACACGGTGTTTGCCAAAGCCCATGCCGAAGGCAAGCTCGACTGGCTGCCAAAGCTGGAAATGCTCGACATGATCGCCTGGTTCGCCGCTTTCGCCACCATGGCGCTCGGCTCGATCCCGCAACAGGATGTATTCCAGCGCGTCAACACTTCGAAAAACGAAACCATCGCCGTGTGGGGCACCACCATCGGTGGCGCCGGCTACTTCCTTTTCGCCGCCGTGCCGCTGTTCCTGGCCTACACCGCCACCATCATCGACCCGGCGATGGTCGAGCGCCTGATGGAACAGGACTCGCAGCTCATCCTGCCCACCCTGGTGCTGGAATACATGCCGTTCTACGCCCAGGTGATTTTCTTCGGTGCGCTGTTGTCGGTGATCATGAGTACCGCTTCCGGCACTTTGCTCGCACCGTCGGTGACTTTCTCCGAAAACGTGCTGCGCGGATTCCTGCCGCGCATGAATGACCGTCAGCTGCTGTGGACCACCCGCGCCACGGTGGTGGCCTTTGCCCTGCTGGTGACCTGGTACTCGACCAGCACCAATGACAGCATCCACAAGATGGTCGAAAACGCCTATCGCGTCACCCTCGCCGGCGCTTTCGTGCCGCTCGCTGCCGGACTGTTCTGGAAACGCGCCAACAATCTCGGCGCCAGCCTCGCCATCATCGGCGGTCTGGGCACCTGGCTGCTGTTCGAGCTGTTCATTCCCGAAGGCGACATCGAACCGCAGCTGTTCGGCCTGTTCGCCAGCGCAAGCGGCATGCTGATCGGTGGCCTGCTCGGCAAGCAGTCCGGCGTCAGCACCCGAGCGGCGCAGTAAAGCCGCTCACTGGCACGCCGCAGCTGGCTGCGGCATACTTGCCCTCATGAAACGCAAAAGGCTCCCGATCGGCATCCAGACTTTCGCCAAGATCCGCGAAAACGACGCGTATTACTACGTCGATAAAACGCCGCTGGCGCTGGAACTGATCCGCCAGGGAACCCATTTCTTCCTCTCCCGCCCACGCCGTTTCGGCAAAAGCCTGCTCCTCGACACCCTCAAGGAGTTGTTCGAAGGCAATCAGGCGCTGTTCAGCGGCCTTCATGCCGAGCAGCACTGGGACTGGTCGGTGCGCTATCCGGTGCTGCGTTTCAGCTTCGGCGGTGGCGTGCTGGGTTCGACGGCAGACTTGATGGCCAGCCTTGATGAACAACTGACCACCCTGGAAGAACGTTTCGCTCTGACTGCAGAGTTTTCCGATCCTCGCAGCCGCTTCAAGCGCCTCATTCTTCGCCTGACCGAACAAAGCGGTCAGCGCGTCGTCATCCTCATCGACGAATACGACAAACCGATCCTCGACCGCATCGAAGAGCCGGAGCAGGCGCGCGCCATCCGCGAAGTGCTCAAGGACTTCTACAGCGTGATCAAGGACAGCGATGCCCATGTGCACTTCGCTTTTCTCACCGGCGTGTCAAAGTTCAGCAAAGTCAGCCTGTTCTCCGGCCTCAACAATCTGCAGGATCTCACCCTCGATCCGCGTTACAGCAGCTTGTGCGGCTACACCGAACGCGACCTCGACACCGTATTCGCTGCCGAACTGCCCGGGCTCGACCGGGACGAGATTCGCCGCTGGTACAACGGCTACAACTGGCTCGGTGAAGCGGTCTACAACCCTTTCGATGTGCTGCTGCTGTTCGAGCGCCGCCAGTTCCTGCCGTGGTGGTTTGAAACCGGCACGCCGACTTTCCTCATCAAACTGCTCACCAGCCGCGGTTTTTTCACCCCCAGCCTGAGCCGGCTGCACACCGGCGCCGAACTGCTCTCCGCGTTCGATGTGGATTACATCAGCAATGAAGCCTTGCTGTGGCAGACCGGCTATCTGACCATCGACCGGGTCCAGCCCAGTGCGCTCGGCGAAGAACTGTTCACCCTGTCCTATCCCAATCAGGAAGTGCAGACCAGCCTCAATGCCAGACTGCTGCTCGGCCTGGGCGCGGAGCCTTCCACCGCTTTCGACCACCGTCAGCGCCTCGGCAACTTGTTGATCGCCGGCGACACTGCCGGGTTGCGCGAACTGTTCCACGCTTTTTTCGCCAGCATTCCACATGACTGGTATCGCAACAATCCGATTGCTCAGTACGAAGGTTTTTACGCGAGCGTGTTCTACAGCTACTTCGCCGCCTTGCGCGTGCAAGTTGTCGTCGAAGACGCCACCAACCACGGCCGCATCGACATGGCCGTGCGTTTCCAGAACCAGACCTGGCTGTTCGAATTCAAGGTGGTCGAACTGGTGCCGGAAGGCAAGGCGCTCGCCCAGCTGCAGGCGAGAAACTACGCCGACAAATACCGTGGCGACGGCCCGGTGCATCTGATCGGCGTCGAATTCAGCAAGGACAGCCGCAACATCGTCGCTTTCGACAATCTGACCCTGAGCGCCGAAAACTCGCACTGAATCCGCTCCTTTGCGCGCTTTTGACTCCAGTCAAAGCCGTATCAGCCCTGCCTGCTATCGTGGCGAAGTTTCTTGCGCAAGGGGCTGTTCATCATGACCACTTCTCCGATCGAGCTGGTCTGCCCGGCCGGCAGTCTGCCGGCGCTGAAGACTGCAGTGGATCATGGCGCCGATTGCGTCTATCTGGGCTTCAAGGACGCCACCAACGCGCGCAATTTCAGCGGCCTCAACTTCGAGCCGACCCAGATGCGCGAAGGCATTGCCTATGCCCACGCCCGTCAGCGCCGCGTGCTGCTGGCACTCAACACCTATCCGCAGACCGGCAACTGGTCGAGCTGGACCGCAGCGATCGATCGTGCCGCCGAGTTCGGCATCGACGCACTCATCCTCGCCGATCCGGCGCTGATGGATTACGCCCGCCGCCAGCATCCGCAGCTGCGTCTGCATCTGTCGGTACAGGGTTCGGCCACCAGCTATGAAGCAGTGAACTGGTATCACGAGCGCTTTGCCATCCAGCGCGCCGTGCTGCCGCGCGTGCTGTCGCTGGCCCAGGTCGAGCACGTCATTGCCAATACGCCGGTCGAAATCGAAGTTTTCGGCTTTGGTGGCCTGTGCGTGATGGTCGAAGGCCGCTGCGCGCTCTCCGCCTACGCCACTGGCGAATCGCCCAACTGTCACGGCGCCTGCTCACCGGGCAAACACGTACGCTGGGAAGAAACGCCGCAAGGCATGGAAACCCGGCTCAACGGCATTCTGATCGACCGCTTCGCCGACGACGAGCGCGCCGGCTATCCGACGCTGTGCAAAGGTCGTTTCGAAGTCAACGACGAGACTTACTACGCCCTCGAAGAACCAACCAGCCTCAACACGCTGGAGCTGCTTCCCGAACTGGCCCGGGTCGGTATTCGGGCGATCAAGATCGAAGGTCGCCAGCGCAGCCCGGCCTATGTTGCCCAGGTCACCCGCGTCTGGCGCGCCGCGCTCGACCGCCTGTGCAACGGCACGGAGGAATTCCGCGTGCTGCCAGCATGGATGAACGAGCTGAACAAGGTCTCCGAAGGCCAGAGCCACACCCTCGGCGCCTACTACCGGCCGTGGAAGTGAAGGCGCAGCACCGCCCCCCTTCGTCTCACGGCCATTTTGTCCTGCGGAAATACCGATGAAACTTGCCCTTGGTCCCCTGCTTTACTACTGGCCGCGCCAGCACGTGCTTGATTTTTATGCCGACATCGTCGAGCGCGCGGTCGATTGCGTCTACCTGGGCGAAACGGTGTGCTCACGCCGTCACGAACTGCGACTCGAAGACTGGTTTGAAGTCGCCGAACTGCTCGCCAGCGCCGGCAAGGAAGTGGTGCTGAGCACTCAGGGCCTGATCGAATCGGAGTCCGATCTCAAGACCATGCGCCGCATCATCCGCCACTGCGCGGCCAGTGACGGCAAGCTGCGCGTCGAAGCCAACGACATGGGTGCGGTGCGCCTGTTGGGCGAAGCCGGCGTGACGGACTGGGTGGCTGGCCCGACACTCAATCTGTTCAACCCGCACAGCCTGCAGCTGATGCGGGACGCAGGCGCCACACGCTGGGCGGTCGCGCCGGAAATGGCCGGCACGGCAATCGCCAGCGTGCGTGCCGCGCTGGCGACACCGATCGAAACTGAAGTGTTCGCCTATGGCCGCCTGCCACTGGCACATTCAGCGCGCTGCTTCACTGCACGCCATTTCAACCTGCAAAAAGACAGTTGCGAATTCCGCTGTCTGTCGATCATGGACGGCATCACTTTGCGCACCCGCGAAGGCGAGCCTTTCCTGACCCTCAACGGTGTCCAGACCCAGTCGGCCCGGGTGCACAACCTGCTCGCCGATCTGCCCAGCGTCGCCGGCACGGCCGAAGTGCTGCGCATCAGCCCGCAAGGCGAGCACACCAGCACCATCATTGAATTGTTCCGCGCTGCACTGGATACCGAGCTGTCCGCCAAGGCCGCGCTCGATGCCAGCCGCGAACGGATGCCGGCTGCACCCTGCAACGGCTTCTGGCATGGCGTCGCCGGTGCCGAACAATTCGTCGCCGCCTGAATGCTGCACATGGATTGAATGATCATGCCCGCCCTGCCCACCTTCCCACCCGCTTTGCCCTTCTCACTGCCTGCTTTTCCACCTCCCTTGTCCGGCAAAACGCTGCCACGTCCGCTGCGCCGCACGCTGCTTGGCCTGGGAGAGCGTCTCGAAAGCTATCGCCCGCCGGATTTCCGCGTACCACCGACGGTAGCCGCCATCCTGCAACGTCTGCCGTCCCGACCACCGACCTGGGCGCTGACCACTGCACTCAACTTCGCCCTCGACCGCATTCTGCCGCGCGAACCCTTGCTGGCGCTGCGTACATGTCACTTGCAGCTGCGGGTCATCGACGCCGGTCTCAAGCTTGATTTCACCCTGGTCGCGGACCTTTTCCGTCCGCTGCACGCTGCCAGCGATGCCCGTCCGGATCTGGTGATCAGCGCCACGACGCGCGACTTCATCGCCCTCGCCCTGCGTGAAGAAGATCCCGATACCCTGTTCTTCAACCGCCGCCTGCGCATGGAAGGCGATACCGACCTCGGCTTGCTGGTCAAGAACACACTCGATGCGATCGACTGGCAAAGCTGGAAAGATCGTTTCGCCGATCAAGGCTGAACGGCCAGCGCAGGACTGAATCACAAAGGCTCGCTGGATGATCCGGCATGACCGCAATGCGCTTGCGGCGACAGGCAGTCACGCACCTCGCCGCTGAAAGCGGCGTACACTGCCGGTCCGCCTTGCCAACCTCGTGCTGCCATGAGCTCTTCATCTTCCAGCGCTTCGCCTTCTGAATTCGATCTCATCCGCCGTCATTTCAGCCGCCCGACCCGTCACACCACGCTGGCGGGCGGTGACGATGCTGCGCTGCTTTCCGTACGTCCCGGCATGGAGCTGGTGGTATCGACCGACATGCTGGTCAGCGGCACCCACTTTTTCGCCGATACCGAGCCGACCGATCTCGGCTGGAAAACGCTGGCAGTCAATGTTTCCGACCTCGCCGCGATGGGTGCCTGTCCGCGCTGGGCCTTGCTCGCGCTGGCGCTGCCAGCGGTCGATGAGGACTGGCTTGCTGCCTTTGCCGAGGGCCTGTTTGCCTGCGCCAAAGCTTTCGACATCGATCTGGTCGGCGGCGATACCACCCGCGGCCCGCTCAATCTGGCGGTGACGCTGATCGGCGAAGTCGCCCACGGCAGCGCCATCACCCGTGCAGGTGCGCGCGCAGGCGACGAACTGTGGGTCTCCGGCCAGCCGGGACGGGCTGCGCTCGGTCTCGCCCAGCTGCGCGGAACGCTGCAGCTCGCAGCGCCCGAAGACTTCATCGCCGCCTTGCAGCGTCCGCAGCCACGCCTGGCCCTCGGGCAAAAACTGCGCGGACTGGCCAGTGCCATGCTCGACGTCTCCGACGGCCTGCTCGGCGATCTCGCCCATCTGCTGGAACGCTCGACGGTCGGCGCGATCATCGAGCAGGATGCCTTGCCGCTCCACCCACTGTGCGCCGCAGGCGTGGATGAGCTCACTGCCCGGGCCAGCCTGCTCGGCGGTGGCGACGATTTCGAATTATTGTTCACCGCTCCCGCCAGCCAGCGTGCCGCAATCACTGCCCTGAGCAGCGAACTCGGCTTGCCGCTGCACCGGATCGGTCAGATCACCGCCCAGCCTGGCCAGCTGCAGCTGCGCGAGCGCAGCGGGCAAGTGCAGGCACTGGCAGCAAGCGGGTATGATCATTTCCGTCCTGCAGGCGACCACGTCTGAAACGACCTATTTCACTGCCTAACCCGTCTCATGCAACCTGATTTCCGCCTGCTGCTGAGCCATCCGGCTCATTTCATTTCGCTCGGTTTCGGCTCCGGCCTGTCGCCACGCGCGCCCGGCACGGCCGGCACCTTGCTCGGCTGGCTGCTTTACCCGCTGCTGCGCGCGCCGTTCGATCAGACCGGCTTCCTGCTGCTGCTCGTGACCCTGTTTGTGCTCGGCGTATTCTGCGCAGGCCACACCGGACGCGCGCTCGGGGTGAGCGATCACGGCGGCATCGTCTGGGATGAAATGGTGGCGATCTGGCTGGTGCTGCTGTTCACCCCCGCCACCCTCGCCTGGCAGGCTGCCGCCGTGGTGCTGTTCCGTTTCTTCGACATCGTCAAACCACCGCCAGTACGCTGGGCCGACCGCCGCCTGGGCGGTGGCTTCGGCGTGATGGCCGACGACATCATCGCGGCCGGCTACAGCCTGTTGCTGCTATTGCCCGCAGCAGCAATCATGGCATAATGCAAATTGCATTATTGATTCACTGCGAGCAGCGCGATGAACCCTGAACTTGACTGTCTTGCCAGCAGCCTGGGCGAAGCACTGCTGCAGCGTGGCTGGCAACTCGCTACCGCCGAATCCTGCACCGGTGGCTGGATTGCCTGCGCAGTGACCACCGTCGCCGGCAGTTCCGCCTGGTTTGAACGCGGTTTCGTCACCTACTCGAATGAGGCCAAACAGGACTTGCTCGGCGTGCGCAGCATCACGCTTGAGCAAGCCGGCGCAGTCAGCGCCGCTTGTGTGGAGGAAATGGCGCTGGGGGCGCTCGCTCACAGCAAGGCGATGCTCAGCGTTGCCGTGTCCGGCATTGCCGGCCCTGGCGGCGGCAGTGCCCACAAGCCGGTTGGCACAGTATTCCTCGCCTGGGCGCTGCGTGATGGCGGTGTGCGCAGCACCGCTTGCCACTTCAGTGGCGACCGCCAGCAGGTCAGGCTGGCTGCAGTCCGCACCGCACTCGATGAACTGATCCGCATCGCTGCCGCCGGGCGGTGCTGAGCCAGGATACATTTGCTGTATTTACATACACTCGATACACTCGTCCCCATCCGGTACAGCTTTCATCCGAGCGCCTGCTGAACCTCACCTCAGCAAGCTCTGTGCCATAATTCCGCCATCACAGAGGAAATCTTCCATGGACGACAACAAAGCCAAGGCGCTCGCCGCAGCCCTTTCCCAGATCGAGAAACAGTTCGGCAAAGGCTCGATCATGCGCATGGGCGACGGCAACGTCGAACGCGACATCCAGATCGTGTCCACCGGCTCGCTGGGCCTCGACATCGCCCTCGGTCTCGGCGGCCTGCCGCGCGGACGAGTGGTCGAAATTTACGGACCAGAGTCGTCCGGCAAGACCACGCTCACCTTGCAGGTGATCGCCGAGATGCAGAAAATCGGCGGCACTGCCGCGTTCATCGACGCCGAACACGCGCTGGATGTCGGCTATGCCGAAAAGCTCGGGGTCAACATCGAAGACCTGCTGATCTCCCAGCCTGACACCGGTGAGCAGGCGCTGGAAATCGCCGACATGCTGGTCCGTTCCGGCGGCGTGGACATCGTCGTCATCGACTCGGTCGCCGCACTGACCCCCAAGGCCGAAATCGAAGGCGAAATGGGCGACCAGCTGCCCGGCCTGCAGGCCCGCCTGATGTCGCAGGCGCTGCGCAAGCTCACCGCCAACATCAAGCGCACCAATACCCTGGTGATCTTCATCAACCAGATCCGCATGAAGATCGGCGTGATGTTCGGCAGCCCGGAAACCACCACCGGCGGCAATGCCCTCAAATTCTATTCTTCGGTGCGCATGGATATCCGCCGCACCGGCACGATCAAGAAAGCCGATGAAGTGGTCGGCTCGGAAACTCGCGTCAAAGTGGTGAAGAACAAGGTCTCGCCGCCGTTCAAGGAAGCTCACTTCGACATCCTCTACGGCGAAGGCATCTCGCGTGAAGGTGAGATCATCGATCTTGGCGTGGTGCACAAGATCGTCGACAAGGCTGGCGCCTGGTATTCCTACGGTGGCGAGAAGATCGGTCAGGGCAAGGACAATTCGCGCGAATTCCTGCGCAACAATCCGGCACTCGCCCGCGAGATCGAGAACAAGGTGCGTGCCGCAGTGAATCTGCCGGCGATGGCGGGCGTCGAAGCCCCAGCACCCGCTCCGGCGGCCGAAAACTGATCGGCACACGAGGGCAACATGCCGGCGCCCGTGAGCTTGCGTGAACGCGCCCTGCGCCATCTCGCCCGCCGCGACCATTCGCGCGTCGAACTGGCGCGCAAGCTCGCAGCGCATGGCGACAGCGAGGAGATCGAAGCAGTCATCGAGCGCATGGGCGAGCTCGGTCTGCAATCCGACCCCCGTTACGCTGAAGCTTTCGTGCGCAGCCGGGCGAGCCGCATGGGCGCCAGTCGCCTGCGCCGCGAGCTGCAGCAACGCGGCATCGACTCCGAGCTGATCGCCAGCACGCTCGCCGAAGCTGAACTCGAGCCCGAAACCGAACGCGCCCTCGGCGTCTTGCGCAGCCGTTTCCAGCAGCCACCGGCAGACGCTCGTGAATGGGCACGTCAGGCCCGCTTCCTGCAGGCGCGCGGCTTTGCCCCCGACCTGATCCGCAAGCTATTGAAAGAAGCCTACGATGAGACTGCTTGAAGTTGCCGGCCTGCAAAAGCGCTACAAGGCCCGTACCGTGGTGCACGATGTCGGTCTTGCCGTCGATGCCGGCGAAGTAGTCGGCCTGCTCGGCCCCAACGGTGCCGGCAAGACCACCTGCTTTTACATGATCGTCGGCCTGGTCCGCGCCGATGGCGGCAACATCCAGCTCGACGGCAAGGATCTCACCCATCTGCCGATCCACGCCCGCGCCCGCCTTGGCCTGTCCTATCTGCCGCAGGAAATGAGCGTGTTCCGCAAGCTGAGCGTCGCCGACAACATCCGCGCGGTACTTGAGCTGCAGGAGTTGAGCGGACGCGAGATTGACCAGCGACTCGATGAACTGCTCAGCGAACTGAGCATCAGCCACCTGCGCAACAACACCGCGATTTCACTCTCCGGTGGTGAGCGCCGGCGCTGCGAAATCGCCCGCGCACTGGCCACCAATCCACGGCTGATCCTGCTCGACGAACCTTTTGCCGGTGTCGATCCGATCGCGGTGCTCGACATCCAGAAAATCATCCGTTTCCTCAAGGAGCGCGGCATTGGCGTGCTGATCACCGATCACAATGTGCGCGAAACGCTTGGCATTTGCGACCGGGCCTATATCATCAGTGAAGGACGCGTGCTCGCCAATGGCCAGCCGCAGGAAATCGTCGCCAATGAACAGGTTCGCCAGGTCTATCTTGGCGAGCACTTCCGCCTCTGATTGCGCATGAAGCCCAGTCTCCAGCTCAAGCTCTCGCAGCAGCTCACGCTGACGCCGCAGCTGCAGCAGTCGATCAAGCTGCTGCAGCTGTCGACGCTTGAGCTCGACCAGGAGATCGAACGCTTCCTCCACGACAATCCGATGCTCGAGCGCAGTGAAGACGAGCATGTGTCAGCCGAACCCGGCCTCGCCACCAGCCTGCCACCTGAGCAGCGCGAACGTGCCGAGCAGGAAGCCGCTTCCGCTCCCGCAGAAGAAGCTCCGCCGTCGGCCAATGAAGCCCAGCACGACGAAGAAGGCATCGACTGGTCGACAGTCGGCAGCAGTCCGTCCGCCGCGCGCGATGATGACGAAGACAGCGATTTCCAGTCCTTTCACGCTGCAGAGCGCAATCTGCGCGACCATCTCGACGAACAGGTTGCGCTGTCGCCGCTCAGCGACACTGACCGCGCCCTGGTTCGCTTCGTCATCGAAGGGCTGGATGACGACGGCTATCTCTACCAGAGCCTGGAAGAACTGCTCGCCCTGCTGCCGGCCGACAGCGGCATCGAGCTCGCAGACCTTGAAATCGCCCTGCGTCACGTACATAGCCTCGACCCGACCGGCATCGGCGCGCGCAGCGTTGCCGAATGTCTCGCCCTGCAACTACAGGCGCTTGAGTCTTCTGCCGCCCGCAGATTGGCACTGGCGATCGTCAACGACCACCTCGAACTGCTCGCCGAGCGCAACTTCCTGCGCCTGCGCAAGGAGCTCAGCTGCAGCGAAACCGGACTGCGCGACGCCCACCAGCTCATCCTCAGCCTCGACCCCCGTCCCGGCGCCCGCTACGCCATCAGCGACACCCGTTACGTGATTCCGGACGTGGTGGTGCGCAAGATCGGCCGCGAGTGGCTGGTGATGCTCAACCAGGAAGCGATGCCCCGCCTGCGCATCAACCGCCTGTACGCCGATCTGCTGCAGCAGAATCGAGCGGATGGCGGCGGCCTGAGCGCACAGCTGCAGGAAGCACGCTGGCTGATCAAGAATGTCCAGCAGCGCTTCGACACCATTCAGCGCGTTTCGCAGGCGATCGTTGACCGCCAAAGCCAGTTCTTCGATCATGGCGAGGTGGCCATGCGCCCACTGACCCTGCGCGAAATCGCTGACGAGCTCGAATTGCACGAATCCACCATCTCCCGCGTCACCACCCAGAAGTACATGTCGACCCCGCGAGGGGTGTTCGAGCTCAAGTATTTCTTCGGCAGCCACGTCGCCACCGACACTGGCGGCGCCGCTTCGGCAACCGCCATCCGTGCCCTCATCCGCCAGCTGGTCGATGCCGAAAACAAGCAAAAACCCTTGTCTGATGCCCGCATTGCCGACCTGCTCGGCGAGCAGGGCATCGTCGTCGCCCGTCGTACGGTGGCAAAATATCGCGAAGCGCTGGGCATCCCCCCAGTCAGCCAGCGCAAATCCCTTTAATCACTACAGGAGTCACCATGAATCTCAACATCACCGGTCGTCATGTCGATGTCACCCCCGCAATCCGTGAATACGTCGAGAGCAAGCTCGACCGCGTGCTGCGTCACTATGACAGCATCACCAGCACCGCCGTCACCCTCTCGGTGGAAAAGCTGAAGCAGAAAGTTGAAGTCACCGTGCGCGCCCGCGGCAAGGACATCTTCGTCGAAAGCGAGGACAATGACCTGTATGCAGCGGTCGACGGCATGATCGACAAGCTCGACCGCCAGATGCAGAAATACAAGCAGAAGCAGAACGAGCACAACTACGAATCAGTCCGCCATCAGCAGCCTGAAGAGGACTGAGCACTTACCCGCTCGCCCCGTAACCATCCTGTGCGGCACTGCCTGGCAGTGTCCGCACGTGTTTCCCTCCATGACGCCTGAGCCGGCTTGCCAGCGGCATCGGGCTTTTCCCGCACCATGAGTCTGATCTCCCAGCTCCTGCCGCGATCGAACGTCGCGCTGGATATCGATGCCGGCAGCAAGAAACGCGTTTTCGAGCACGCCGGACAGCTTTTCGAACTCAATCAGGGCATTGAACACAGCCTGATCTTCGACAGCCTGTTCGCACGCGAACGCCTCGGCTCCACCGGCCTCGGCCATGGAGTGGCGATTCCCCACGGCCGCATCAAAGGTCTCGAACACGCTGCCGGCGCCTTCCTGCGCCTGGCAGCTCCGATCGATTTTGACGCCCCGGATGGCGAAACCGTCAGCCTGGTTTTCGTGCTGCTGGTTCCCGAGCAGGCCAACGAGACCCATCTGCAGCTGCTCGCCGAACTCGCCCAGCTGTTCAGCGACCGCGACTTTCGCGATGCCCTGCACAGCGCTGCGGATGCCGACAGCGCTCACCAGCTGTTCCTCAACTGGTCAACCGAACACCATTGAACTGTTCAGCAATCCACCGCCTGCTGCAGATCTTCCACCACCATGGCAAGCGCTTCCGTCGAAATCAGCACTTCGACCAGCGACAGCAGCAAGGAGCCGCTCAGCACGATGATGCTGCCGCCAAACAGCAGCTGACCGGCAACATCGAAATGCAGGAACAGGCTCAGCATTGACAGGGCGCACAACAGAAAACTGAACACTGCAAAACTCTGCAGATACTTGGTCAGGCGGATGCGGCGCATCAGGCCGGGCAGCTGGCGCTGGACCAGCGGCGCGCTGCGATCCTCCGAAACGTTGAGCTGGCGGATCACCTGGGCCAGGGTCAGAAAACGATTGGTATAGGCGAGCAGCAACAAGGAAATTGCCGGAAACAGCAAGGCAGGGGTGGTCAGCTCCATGATCGGCGCCCTCGGAAAAGTATGCACGCTCCAAGCATAACCAAATCGACGCCGCCGACGTGAAACCGGTGATCCTTGCTGCTCACACGCTCACGCTGTTACTGTCAACCTCTTTTGCTGTCTGCCCAAGCTGCCATGAACACCCCTACGGACTATCTCGAACGCATCCTCAACGCCAACGTGTACGAGGTCGCGATCGAGACCCCGCTCGAACTCGCCCACAATCTGTCGGCGCGCATCAACAACCGCCTGCTGCTCAAGCGCGAGGACATGCAGCCGGTGTTCAGCTTCAAGCTGCGTGGTGCTTACAACAAGATGGCCAAGCTGCCCGCATCGGCGCTCGCCCGTGGCGTGATCTGCGCTTCGGCCGGCAACCATGCCCAGGGTGTGGCGCTCGCTGCCGCCCGCCTCGGCACGCGCGCGGTGATCGTGATGCCCAGCACCACGCCGCAGATCAAGATTCAGGCAGTGAAGGCCCGCGGCGCCGAAGTGGTGCTCGCTGGTGAATCCTACTCCGATGCCTATGCCCACGCCGTCCAGCTTGAACAGAAGCAGGGGCTCACCTTCGTCCATCCGTTTGACGATCCGGAGGTGATTGCCGGTCAGGGCACGATCGGGATGGAAATCCTCCGCGCCCATCCGCAGCCGATCGACGCCGTGTTCTGCGCCGTCGGCGGTGGCGGCCTCATCGCCGGTGTTGCCGCCTACATCAAGCGCCTGCGCCCGCAAACCCGCATCATCGGTGTCGAAGCCAGCGATGCGAATGCGATGACTGAATCCCTCGCCTGCGGCGAGCGGATCACGCTCGACCAGGTCGGCCTGTTTGCCGATGGTGCTGCGGTCAAGCAGGTTGGCGACGAAACTTTCCGCCTCTGCCAGCAATATGTCGACGAAATGATCCTGGTCGACAACGACGCCATCTGCGCGGCGATCAAGGATGTTTTCGAAGACACCCGCTCGATCCTCGAGCCGGCCGGCGCGCTGGCGATCGCCGGCGCCAAGGAATACGCCTTGCGCAACCGGCTGAGCGGCAAGAACCTGGTTGCGGTGGCCTCGGGCGCCAACATGAACTTCGACCGCCTGCGCTTTGTCGCCGAACGCGCTGAACTGGGCGAACGACGAGAGGCAGTGCTCGCAGTCACCATCCCGGAACAGCCCGGCTCCTTCCGCAAGTTCATCAGTCTGCTCGGCAACCGCAACATCACCGAATTCAACTACCGCTACGCCGATCCGCAGCGCGCCCACATCTTCGTCGGCGTCACCGTGCACAGCCGCGAAGAAGTGCCCGAGCTGATCGCCCAGCTCAATGCCCATCAACTGCCGGCGCTGGATCTCACCGATGACGAACTGGCCAAAAGCCACGTGCGCCACATGGTCGGCGGCCGGTCGCCGGAAGCGCATGACGAAGTGGTGTACCGCTTCATGTTCCCCGATCGTCCCGGCGCGCTGATGGCTTTCCTCGCGGGTCTGCGTTCGGACTGGAACATCTCGATGTTCCATTATCGCAACCACGGCTCCGACTACGGTCGCGTACTGGTCGGCATGCAGGTGCCGGAAGCCGACAAGGCCAGCTTCAGCGCCTTCCTCGACGAGTTGAACTACCCTTACATCGCCGAAAACGACAACCCGGCCTACCGGCTGTTCCTCGCCAGCTGAGTGTCTCCTGCCGGCCAGCAGCCGGCTTCGGTGACGATCCAGTCCATCGGCCGGTCGTGGGCCTGCGGCAGACAGCTGTCCACCCGGCCGAGCTCGAAACCGACCCCGACCGCCTGCACCGGCAGTTCCGCCAGCGTGCGGTCGAAATAACCGCCGCCGTAACCCAGGCGGTAGCCGGCCGCATCAAAGGCATTGAGCGGAATGAGCAGCACTTGCGGCTGCAGCACGGCAGTGCCGACCGGCTCGGGAATACCGTAGGCACCGGCGCGCAACACCGTCTCCGGCGTCCACTGGCGGAACTTGAGCGCCCGCTGACGGTCTTCGACTACCGGCAAGGCGGCCTGCCGTTGCGGGTCTGCCGGGTCTGCCGGGTCGGCCATCAGCCAGCGCGCCACCAGCTCGCGCACATCCGGCTCGGCCCGATAAGGCCAGCAAAAACCCAGTTGCTGCGGCGCGAGCTGTTCAAGCAGAATCCACAGATGACGATCGATCTCCGCCTGCAGCCGCTGGCGCGTGCCGAGATCGAGTGTCTCCCGCGCCTGCACGGCACGCTGGCGCAATTGCTGGCGGACCAGCGCCGCAGCGGCGGCGGCTTGATCATGCTCTGTGCTATTGTTGTTCTGCATTGGAATACGGAAATTTTATGAAGTTTACCTGGCTGCAGCCCGTCCTCGGCCTGCTGTTTGCCCTCACCGCGCTGAGCCCGCTGCCCGGCATGGCGAATGAAACCACTGCAGGCAGCGCCGAGCGCACCATCCTCGCCGCCCACGAAGCCCGCCGCAAGGGCGATCTGGCCACCCTGCAGCGACTCGCCGCTACGCCCCCGCGCCACGTTCTCAGCCCTTACGTCGAATACTGGTACCTCGGCAGCCTGCTCGCCCAGCCCGGCGCAGTCGACAATCCCGCCACCATTGCGGCAGCCAGCACTTTCCTGCGTACCTACGCCGACAGTCAACTGGCCGAACGCCTGCGCGGCGACTGGCTGCGTCAGCTCGCCAAGGCCAGTGCCTGGCAGGAAGTGGCGGTACGTCATGGCGAACTGCAAAATCCCGACCAGGCTCAACGCTGCCTGCAGTGGCAGGCGCGGCTCCATCTTGACGATCCGCAGGTCGCCAGCGAAATCGCCAGCGTCTGGAGCGAGCTCGACCGCGCACCCGAGCCCTGCAACACCTCCTTTGAAACTGCCGCCCGCCGCGGCCAGCTCGATCAGGAAGCAATCTGGCAACGTGCCCGCCGGCAGACCGACAGCCGCCAGCCGGACAACGCCCTCGTCAGCTGGAGCTGGCTACCGGCCAGCATCGCCCCTGCGCCGCACGATGCTCGCCAGGCGCTCAACAGTCCCGCCGCCTGGCTGAACCGCTTGCCGGCCAACTTTGCTGTGCACCGTAGTCAGCGCGAGCTTGCCATCGCGGCGCTGACCCGCCTCGCCCGCGAAGACGCGCGCATCGCCTTCACCCGCCTGCTTCGCCTGCAAGATCGCTTCAGCCATGAAGAGCGCGCCCATCTGCATGCGGTGATTGCGATGCATGCCGCGATCGACCACTTCCCGGAAGCGCTGCAGTTCTACCACGCCACCCGCAGCGACAGCCTGACTCCCATGCAGCACGCCTGGCGGGTACGCGCCGCCTTGCGCGCCGGCGTCTGGAAGGAAGTCGAACAGAGCATCGGCGCAATGAGCAGCCAGCAGGCTGCCGAACCGGAATGGGTGTACTGGCTTGCCCGCGCCCTCATCGAGCGCGGCAACCAGGCTGGCGCCAGACCACTGCTGCAAAGTCTCGCCGCCGACAACCACTTCTACGGCCTGCTCGCTGCCGAGGCGCTCGGCCAGCCCTTCAGCCCGCCTCTCGCACCTTCCCTGCTGCCGGCAGACAAACTCGCCGAAGCGGAAAACGATCCCTCCATCCAGCGTGCGCTCGCCCTGCTCCGCCTTGATCTGCGCACTGAAGGGGTGCGCGAGTGGATCTGGGCGCTGCGCGGACGGGACGAGCAATTCCGTCTGGCCGCCGCCCATCTCGCCTTGCGTCATGGGCTGTATGATCGCGCGATCAATACTGCCGAACTGGCCAATCCACGCGAACATTTCGGTCTGCGCTTCCTCACCCCTTATCGCGACCTCATCGAACCTGAGGTACGCACTCAAGGCCTCGATCTGAGCTGGATCTACGGCCTGATGCGCCAGGAAAGCCGCTTTGCCGCACCCGCCCGCTCCAGCGCCGGCGCCCAGGGGCTGATGCAGGTCATGCCCGCCACCGGCAAATGGGTCGCCAGCAAGATCGGCCTGCGCAGCTACCACCCGCGCCAGCTCACCGATCCGCACACCAATGTGCTGCTCGGCACCAGTTACATGCGCCTCATCCTCGACGACCTCGAGCGTCACCCCGTGCTGGCCAGTGCCGCCTACAACGCCGGCCCGAGCCGGGCCCAGCGCTGGCGCGACCAGAAGACACTCGAAGGCGCGATCTACATCGAAACCATTCCCTTTGACGAAACCCGCGACTACGTCAAGAAAGTGATGGCCAATACCACCATCTACGCAGCAATGCTCGAAGGCCGCAGCCAGTCGCTCACTGCACGCCTCGGCAGCATCCAGCCGCGCACCGGAGCGGAGCAATGAGCGCCGAAGATCCGCTCAACGCCAATCTGGACTGCTACATCGTCGGCGGTGCGGTGCGCGACGCGCTGCTCAAGCTGCCGGTGAGCGACCGCGACTGGGTGGTGGTCGGCAGCACGCCGGCACAGATGCAGGCGCTCGGCTTTCGCGCAGTCGGCAAGGATTTTCCGGTCTTTCTTCATCCCCACACCCAGGAGGAATACGCGCTCGCCCGCACCGAGCGCAAGTCCGGCCGCGGCTATACCGGCTTTGTCTGTGATGCCTCGCCCACGGTCACCCTGGAAGAAGATCTGTCGCGGCGCGACCTCAGCATCAACGCCATCGCCCGCGATCGCCATGGCAGGCTGATTGATCCATTCAACGGTCTCGCCGACCTGCAAGCCGGTGTATTCCGTCATGTTTCGCCGGCTTTTGCCGAAGATCCCTTGCGCATCCTGCGCCTGGCGCGCTTTGCCGCCCGTTTCACCCACTTTGTCACTGCGCCGCAAACCCTGCTGCTGATGCAGCAGATGGTCAGCGAAGGCGAAGTCGACCATCTGGTCGCCGAGCGAGTGTGGCAGGAGCTCGCCCGTGGGCTGATGGAAGCCCAGCCGGCACGCATGATCCGCGAGCTGCGCAGCTGTGGCGCGCTTGCCCGCATCCTGCCCGAGCTCGATCGCCTGTTCGGCATTCCCCAGCCTGCGGCCCACCATCCCGAAATCGACACTGGCGAACACGTGCTGCTGGTCATCGACTACGCCGCTGCAGCCGGCTACAGCCTCGAAGTGCGCTGGGCCTGCCTGCTGCATGATCTCGGCAAAGGCGATACGCCCGCCGAACTGCTGCCGCGCCACCACGGCCACGAACAGCAAAGCGCCGTGCGTGCGCGCGAAGTCTCGCTGCGCCTCAAGGCTCCGGTTGCCTGCCGCGAGCTGGCCGAACTGGTGGCACGCGAACACCTGATCCTCGCCCGCTACGATGAGCTCAAGCCGCAGACGGTGGTCAAGGTGCTCGAACGCTGCGACGCCATCCGCCGTCCGCAACGTTTCGAACAGGCGCTGCAGGCCTGTGCCTGCGATCATCACGGCCGTGGCGGCCCCGCGCGCGCCCCTTGGACTGCGGCCGGCAAATGGCTCGCCGCCCTGGCGGCAGTGCGTGCCGTCGATGCCGGCGCGATTGCGGCCGGCTGCGCCGAACGCAGCCAGATTCCCGCAGCGGTCCATGCCGCCCGAGTCGCCGCCGTGCGTCGGCTGACACCCTCTTCGGCAGCCGGGACAGCGCCAGCGTGACCAATGCCCTTTGCTGATCGGCCCGGCTGCAGGCACAATCCGCGCCCAGCTCCCGCTGCAAACGCACAACCAGGACAACAACAATGAATGCTTACCGCTTTGGCGCTCTTGAAGTGCTTGTCGAAACTCCGGCAATGCCGACCCAGCAGACGCCGATCCTGTTCGTGCACGGCGCCTACGTCGCCGCCTGGTGCTGGGCCGAGCACTTCATGCCCTGGTTTGCCGCCCACGGCTGGCACTGCCATGCCCTCTCGCTGTCCGGCCACGGCACCAGCCGCGAGCGCGAGCACCTCGACACCTACTCGATCGATGATTACGTCAGGGATGTCGCCGAAGTGGTCGCCAGTCTGCCGACCGCGCCGGTGCTGATCGGCCATTCAATGGGCGGTCTGGTGGTGCAGAAATACCTCGAAACCCGCTCGGCACCCGCTGCAGTGCTGCTGTCTTCGGTACCGCCGCAAGGTCTGCTCGGCTCGGCGGTCAATCTGTTCTTCCAGCGCCCCAACCTGCTCACCGATCTCAACAACATCATGAACGGCAATGATGTGAACATCGACAGCCTGCGCGAAGCGCTGTTTCACCAGCCAGTGCCGATGGCCGACCTGCAGCGCTACTATCGCCTCAGCCAGCCGGAATCGCATCGCGCAATCTGGGATATGAGCCTGTTCAACCTGCCCAATCCGCACCTGGTGGACCAGCTGCCGATGCTGGTGATGGGCGCCGAGTTCGACACCTTGATCCCGCCCTCCCAGACCCGCCAGACAGCCGCCGCCTACGGTCTCGAAGCGGACATCCTGCCCGGCATGGGCCACGGCATGATGCTCGAACAGGACTGGCAGCTCGCCGCGCTGCGGATTGCCGACTGGCTGAAAACCCTGCAGCTGCGCTGAACAGGCGGCTTACAGCGCGTGGAGGCGGTCGCCACGGCTGAAACCGAGCAGATTGCCTGCCAGCCCCCGCCCCAGGGCGAGCACCTTGAACAACTCGCCCATCTCCTGCGGTGCCGTCAGGCGCTGCACTGCCCGGGCGGCACGGATGTAAGCCGGACTTTCCTGCGGCCCGCGTTCGGCGAGACGATCGAGAATGCCGCAGTTGTAGAGAAAGTGTGCCTGATTGGCATAACCAAGCACTTCCAGTCCAGCTTCATGAGCCGCTTCGGCGACTGCCGTGAAGTCGACAAACGCGGTGATGTCATTCAGCCCTGGCCACAGGAAAGGATCGCCATGCACGTGATGGCGGTAGTAACACAGCAAGCTGCCGCTGGAGCGCGAAGGAAGGTAATACTCCGCACGCGGATAGCCGTAGTCGATCAGCAACAAGCCGCCCTGCTGCAAACGCTCGGCCCAGGCCGCCACCCAGGCCGGCGCTGCCAGATTGAGCTCGGTGACATACTCGCCTTCGATCGGCACCGGCAGTTCAAGCGCCTGCGCTGCAGCCAGCACAGCGCCACTGGCCGGCACGTCCGCCCAGCACAGACGACGCGCCACCCCCCCTTCATCAGCAACAAGGCTGACGCCACGCTCGAACAGCCCTTGCGCACGTGCGGCGATCAGATGTACCGGCAGCACATCCAGCAGCTCATTGGCCAGCACCAGGCCGCTGAATTGCTCCGGCAGACGGTCGAGCCAGCGCACCCGTGCGGCCAGCTCAGGCACTTTCTCCTGCAAGGTTTCGGCCTGACGCGCGCGCAATTCCCCTGACAATTCGAGAATTGCATAGCTTTCCGGCAGACAATCACGCCCGGCAAGCGCACTGAGCAGATCAGCAGCCAGCAGACCGGTGCCTGCACCCACCTCGATCACTGCCGGCGCACTGGCGCGCAACACCTGCTCAGCCTGCGCAGCCAGCGCCTGGCCGAACAGCGGAGTGAGTTCCGGCGCGGTGATGAAGTCACCTGCCGGACCGAACTTGCGCGCCCCGCCGCTGTAATAGCCCAGTCCGGGCGCATACAGCGCCAGCTCCATGTAACGGGCAAAGGACAGCCAGCCGCCGGCTGCATCGATTTCAGCGGCAATCAGCGTCTGCAGGCGGGCGCTGTGTTCCAGCGCGACCGGATCAGGTTGGGGCAAGGAGGTGGACATGAGCGGGACAATGTGACAGAACAGAGGGCAAGAGGCGAAACAGCAGCGGATTGTACCGGCAAGCACCGTCATCCATGCTCCCGCCACCTCCTCATGATGTTTTCAGGTTCGCCGCATGACCGCCCAGCTTTCATCCTCTCCTGCCAGTGCCCACCGCACCAACGATCACGATGGCGAGGCCGCCGCCCCGGTGGTGCTGATCACCGGCGCTGCCCGGCGCGTCGGTGCGGAAATTGCCCGCCACCTCCACCATGCAGGTGCCCGCGTGATGCTGCATTACCGCAGCAGCGCCACCGAAGCCGAAGCGCTCGCTGCGCTGCTCAACGACGCACGTCCCGGCTCTGCCGCCACGGTTGCCGGCGACCTGAGTCTGCGCGGAGTGGCCGAACAAGTGGCTGCCACCGCGCTGGCCTGCTTCGGCCAACTCGACGCGCTGGTCAACAATGCTTCCAGCTTCTTCCCGACGCCAGTCGGTGAAATCGATCATCCGGCCTGGGACGAGCTGATCGGCTCCAACCTGATGGGCCCGCTGTTTCTCTCCCAGGCGCTCGCGCCGGCGATCCGTGCCCGTCACGGCGCCATCGTCAACATCGTCGACGTCCATGCCGAACGGCCGCTCGCCGGCTATCCACTCTACAGTGCCGCCAAATCCGGCCTCGCCGGCCTCACCCGCGCACTGGCCATCGAGCTCGCCCCCACAGTGCGCGTCAACGGCGTTTCCCCCGGCGCAATCGAATGGCCGGAGGACGGCCAGTTCAGTCCCGCCGAACGCGAACAGATCCTCGCCCACACCCTGCTCAAGCGCATCGGCAGCGCCGCCGACATTGCCCGCACCGTGCGCTTCCTGCTGTTTGACGCGCCTTACATCACCGGCCAGATCATCGCCGTCGACGGCGGACGCAGCGCCCACCTCTGACCGCTGGCAACGATGGGGCAGCGTATAATGGCTGCCTCATTCCTGCCTGCCGAGACCTGTTGTGACTGCCGCTTCCGCCTCCATCGACTCCGCCACTGCAGAGCCTTCCGCCGGCAATCGCCACTCCAATACTTTCCTGCGTCTGAAGAAGAAGCTGGAACGGGGGGTCGGCGAGGCAATCGGTGACTACAACATGATCGGCGATGGTGACACGGTGATGGTGTGCGTCTCCGGCGGCAAGGATTCCTACACCCTGCTGTCCTGCCTGCTCGCGCTGCGTGAACGCGCGCCGGTCGACTTCCGCATCGTGGCGATGAACCTCGACCAGAAACAGCCCGGCTTTCCCGATCACATCCTGCCGGCCTATTTCGAATCGATCGGCGTCGATTATCACATCGTCACCGAGGACACGTACTCGATCGTCCAGGACAAGATCCCCGCCGGCAAAACCACCTGTTCGCTGTGTTCCCGCCTGCGGCGCGGCATCATCTACCGCACCGCCAAAGAGATCGGCGCCACCCGCATCGCGCTGGGCCATCACCGTGACGACATGCTGGAAACCCTGTTCCTCAACATGTTCTTCGGTGGCAAGATCAAGGCCATGCCACCCAAGCTGGTGAGCGACGATGGCGAGCACGTCGTCATCCGCCCGCTCGCCTACTGTACCGAGGCCGACATCGAACGCTTTGCGCGCACGATGGAATTTCCCATCATTCCCTGCAATCTGTGCGGCTCGCTGGAAAATGCCCAGCGCAAGCAGATCAAGGCGATGCTGCAAGGCTGGGCACGCGACTTCCCCGGACGCATCGAATCGCTGGCCACTGCACTGAAGAACGTCGTCCCTTCTCATCTCTCCGACCAGCGCCTGTTCGATTTCGCCGGTCTTGACCAGGCCGGCTTCAGCGGCGAAGGCGATACCGTGTTCGATCCGCCGGCGCTGCCCCGAGTTCTGCCCCAGGGCCAGCCCGGCGCCCTGCATCTGCTCTCCCCCCAGCGCAAATTGTCCGCCGATGTGACCTAGTCCATCGCTGCCGCCTGCACAATCGCCGATAATCGCGCCCATGCACCCGACTTCTTCGCTCAGCCAGATCGATGCCTGAACAGAACCAACTTTGTGTGCTTGTCGCCATCACCCGTGCCGACGACAGTCTGGCCGCACATCTGGGGCGCAAGGAAGCCGAGCACATTGCCGAACGTTGCCTCAACCGCGCCGAGCGCGCACTGGCGGCGTTCAGTGGCAAACTGATCGGCCGCGAAGAATTCACCGTGATCGCCGGCTTCGAGCGTGGTGATGCAGCAGTGCTCGCCGCCAATGAAATGCTCAATCGCATCCGCAGCCTGCCGGCGATCAGCGGCCTCAAGCAGCCGATCCGGATCGGCATCCACTCGGCAGCAGCAGGCGCGCTGTCCGCCCAGGAAGGCAATCTCTATGGCGCCCGTCAGCTCGCCAACTGCGCCGAAGCCGAACAGGCATTGGCCAGCGCACCGACCATCGACGGCCTGGGACCGAGCGCACGTCATGTGGTGGCCGAACGCGCGCTGATCTCGCCGCTGCTGGAAAACCTGCCCTGGCCGGTGTTTCCGATTGCCGAGCGCGTCAACAAGAGCTTCACCCTGCCGCCGGCTTCCATCCTGTCCCAGCGTCTGCGCCTGCAACATCGCGGCCGCACCCTGTTCGTCGAGGAAGCGCGTCCGGTACTGCTGCTGGGCCGCGAACTGGCCAACGACTTCGCCATCGAGAATCGGCGCGCTTCGCGGCAACACGCCCGCATCGAACGCCGCCGCGAAGGCTTCGTCCTCGTCGATGTCAGCACCAACGGCTGCCACATCCTGATTGATGGTGAAGGTGAACGCCGCATCCATCAGCGCGAACTACTGCTCTACGGCAGCGGCAACATCGCCTGCGGCTTCACTGCCAGCGAAGACCCGGCAGATCTGGTTCGTTTCGATCTGATCTGACCGCACCCCAATGCAAAACGCCCCTGCCGGAGTGCGGCAGGGGCGAACCACATTTCAGCCTGACTTCAGTCATCCCCTGCCCTTGCTGCACTCGCTGATGTAGGCCTGGCGTTCATCTCCACTGAGCGCCTGCTCAACGGCAGCCAGATTGCAGGCTTTGGCGCGCTCGGCCGCTTCCAGCTCAGGTAGCGCAGGCAGCGCAGTTTGTGCATCCGACCCGGCTTGCGCAGAAGGCACACCGGTCTTGTCATGCTTGCCACGCAGACAACTGCTCATGAAGCTCTTGCGCTCATCGCCTTTCAGACTCTGCTCCTTCGCCTCTGCATTGCAGCGCCGCATCCGTTCATGTTGCGGATTGGCCAGCGCCGGCGCCGACAGGACTGCACTCAGGACGACGCCGGCAATGATGGTGCTCAACATGGTTTTCATTTCTCCACCCCTTTTATGATCACAGCATTTGCTGCAGGGGCATTTTGCAAATGTCATCATGAAATGTCAAATGAATCGACTCCGCCCAGCCGGATGCTGCAATGCAAGGCCGGGTGGGATAGAATCAGCCGTTTACCTGCAAGCCCGGAACCGCACCGCAATGACTCAACGCCTGCGCGAAATCCCCTACAACTACACCTCATTCTCTGACCGCGAGGTCGTCATCCGCCTGCTGGGCCAGGAAGCCTGGGAGCTGCTCGACCAGCTGCGTGCCGAGCGCGTCACCGGCCGCTCGGCACGCATGCTCTATGAAGTGCTGGGTGACATCTGGGTGGTGCGGCGCAATCCCTATCTCGAAGACGACCTGCTCGCCAGCCGCGAGCGTCGGCAGGCACTGATTGCTGCGCTCAAGCACCGCCTGCAGGAAATCGAAAAACGCCGCCAGGGCAATGACAAGGTTGCGGTGCTGATCGTGCGCACCCAGGAAGCGATCTCCCGTTTCGAAGCCTGGTTCCAGACCACTGCGCGACGCCGCAAGGCGGTACTGAAAGCGCTTGCCCGCCATACCCGGCGCGACAACATCCGCTTCGATGGCCACGCCCGCGTCACTCACGTCACCGACGCCACCGACTGGCGGGTCGAATACCCCTTCGTCGTGCTCTATCCCAACCGCGAAGAGGAAATGGCAGCGCTGGTGCGCAACTGCATCCAGCTCGGCCTCACCATCATCCCGCGCGGCGGCGGCACCGGCTACACCGGCGGCGCCGTGCCGCTTGACGCCAACTCGGTGGTGATCAACACCGAGAAGCTGCTCAGCATCGGTGCAGTGGAAGACATGGTGCTGCCGGATGCCGAAGGCCAGCCGATGGCTTCCCCCTATGCCACCATTCGCACCGGCGCCGGCGTGGTCACTGCCCGGGTTTCCGAAGCGGCGTCAGCAGCCGGACGGGTGTTTGCCGTCGACCCGACTTCGGCGAGCGCTTCCTGCGTTGGCGGCAACATCGCCATGAACGCCGGCGGCAAGAAAGCCGTGCTGTGGGGCACGGCGCTCGACAATCTGGCGTGGTGGAAAATGGTCACCCCCGACGGTCACTGGCTGGAAGTCGAACGTCTGGATCACAATTTCGGCAAGATCCACGAACAGCACACCGCACGCTTCCGCCTGCGCCGCTTCGATGGCGACACCTACGCACCGCTCGGCGAAGAACTGCTGTCGATGCCCGGCGCCTACTGCCGCAAGGACGGCCTCGGCAAGGACGTCACCGACAAATTCCTCGGCGGCATTCCCGGCGTGCAGAAAGAAGGCACCGATGGCCTGATCGTCGCTGCGCGCTGGGTGCTGCACCAGATGCCGCCGGTCACCCGCACCGTGTGCCTCGAATTCTTCGGCCAGGTACGGGAAGCCGTGCCTTCGATCGTCGA
>JAVEVA010000036.1:0-32825 GCA_034005275.1 Thauera sp.
CGATGTCGCGCAGCAGGGTCACCGCTTCTTGCGGCGGGTATTTGTGCGCCACCGCCCAGCGCGGCTCGCGACTGAGGAAGCCGAGCTGCTGCTGGAGGGCGAGCGCATTGAGCTTGTACACCACGCCGTCGATTTCGAACGGCAGCTGCTCGCGCAACGCAGCAATGCGCTGATGAAAATCGCTCAGCCCTTGCGCTCCGGTCACCACCGCACGTTCGGCACACACCGGCAGGCCGAATTGTTCCAGCGCCTCCAGCACTTCGCCATGAGTGGCCGGCAGCGCCCAACCGCTGGTTTCGCCCAGACCATAGGCAAAAAAGGACAGCGGCCGCTGTGCAGCAATCGCCGGATCGAGCTGACGGATACTGCCTGCTGCGGCATTGCGCGGATTGACGAAGCGCTTTTCGCCGGCCGCATCCTGACGGGCATTGAGCGCCTCAAAATCGGCACGACGCAGGTAAATCTCGCCCCGCACTTCGAGCACCGGAGGCGCCTCATCGTGCAGGCGCAAGGGAATGCTGCGAATCGTGCGCACATTGCTGCTCACGTCTTCGCCGGTTTCACCATCACCGCGAGTCGTCGCCTGTAGCAGCACGCCGTTTTCATAGCGCAGATTGATCGCCAGCCCGTCAAACTTGAGTTCGGCAATGTATTCCAGTGCCGGATCGGCTTCGCTCAGCCCCAGCTCACGCCGCAGACGGGCATCGAACTGGATCGCGCCTTCCGGGCCGGTATCCGTTTCAGTGCGGATCGACAACATCGGCACGCGGTGGCGTACCGGCGCAAAACGGTCCAGCGCCTGACCGCCGACGCGCCGGGTGGGCGAGTCGGCGGTGATCAGCGCCGGATCGGCAGCTTCGAGTGCCTGCAGCTCGGCAAACAGCCGGTCGTACTCGGCATCGGGCACCGTCGGAGCATCAAGGACGTAATAAGCATGCTCATGGCGGGCAAGCTCGGCGCGCAACTGCGCCACCCGCACAGACTGCTCCCCGGCAAGCTGGGTCACAGTGCTCATGCCGAAAACAGGCGCAAGGCCAGCGCGCTGCCGGCAGGAATGCCCTGCTCGCTCATCCGGTCCTGGAACTGGGCAATCTGCTCGCGGATCAAGCTGGCCGCTTCAGTGCCGAACTGCGCATGATTGTCATCGACCACTGCAGCGTTGAATTCGCTGGCAAACTGCTCGGCACAGCTCATCATGCGATCGAACGCTGCCCTGCCGTCCCGCACCAGCGGCACGTCGATCACCAGCGTCACCGCACGCGTGCTGAACAGACCCGGATCTTCTGCCGGAAAATCTTCCGCTTCCAGATTGCCAAGGCTGAACAGGCTGCGGCCATCATCGGCAAACGCATGATAGCGGCCATCGACCGCCAGCATGAGATCCTGACGCGCAGCAAAAGCCGCCAGCGCGCCACCGGCAAACGCATCACCGAGCGCGAGCAGATTGACGCCGATCTGGATGTCGACATCCGCACAGAAACGGTCGAGCTCATCGGCGCCATGCAGAGTCTCGACGCTCGCCGGCAAAGCCGGCGGCAAAGAAGCCGTCTGGTCAGCAACACGCTGCATGCCGCCGGTAAAGCGCATCAGCTCATGCTCGCCGAGCGAGCCGCGTCGGTCGACCAGTTGCAGGGCGGCGCAGAACCAGTGACAGCTGCCTTCGCTGTCCGCCTTGAGTTGGCGCCAGACATTGTTCTCTTCGCTGAAACCGAACCAGCGCAAGGTCTTGCCCAGCTCCTTGAACTCGGCCGCCTGCGCCTGCCACAGCTGCTCGACCGCAAGCGCGTCCATCGCTTCGAGGTAGATCGCACAATCCGCACGCGGATCGAGCATTTCAGGCAAGCCGGGCGCGCCGCGACGGGCGCTGTCTCCGCCGCCAAGGACGCTCAGCGGCGCCAGACCATCGGCTTCGTCAGCAGCCAGCCTGGGCTCGCGCCGCCCCTTGCTCGCGGCGGACTCACGCTTGCCGGCCTCTTCCTTGTCGAGCAGCACATCACGATGTTCGGACTTGAACGCCCGCTCGGCCTTGCGTTTGTGCTTGTGCTCCTGCCATTTGTTGTAGGCGAAGATGAGTACCACGGCACCGACGCCGGCGGCGATGAGGGCGATTTGAAGTTCACTGTCCATGACGGATTTTCCGGTTTCCTGCGCTCAGGGCGCTGCTTCAGGCTGCTGCGGGCTCGGCCAGCCGCAGCGCTTCTTCGATATCGACTTCCACCACCCGCGAGACCCCTTGCTCCTGCATGGTGACGCCGACCAGTTGCTGGGCAAATTCCATGGTGATCTTGCTGTGGCTGATGAAAATGAATTGGGTCTGTGCCGACATGCGTTTGACCATGTTGGCATAACGTTCGGTATTGCTATCGTCCAGCGGGGCGTCCACCTCGTCAAGCATGCAGAACGGCGCCGGATTGAGCTGAAAAAGTGAAAACACCAGCGCAATCGCCGTCAGCGCCTTTTCGCCGCCGGACAGCAGATGAATGGAAGCATTCTTCTTGCCCGGCGGCTGGGCAATGATCTGGATGCCGGCATCAAGGATTTCATCGCCGGTGAGCACCAGTTCGGCACGTCCGCCACCAAACAGCTGCGGGAACAGACTGGAAAACTGGCGATTGACCGCCTGATAGGTGTCCAGCAGCTGCAGACGGGTTTCGCGGTCGATGCGACGGATCGCATCTTCCAGGGTGGTGATCGCCTGCAGCAAGTCCTCGTTCTGCTCATCAAGAAACTGCTTGCGCTCGCTCGACTGACGCAATTCTTCCACTGCGGCGAGGTTGACCGCGCCGAGCTCGCTGATTTCACGGCCAAGACGGGCAACTTCACGCTGCAAGCTGCTTTCTTTCAGCTCGGGATGCAGCAAGGGCAGCAGCGCCGCTTCATCAGCACCGGCTTCGATCAGGCGTTCGGCAAACTGGCTCACCGCCAGTTCACTCGCCTGCACGGCAAGGCGCAGTTCAGCAAGCTGCTGGCGCAGCGGTGCCGCTTCATGCTCGGTACGCAGACGCATTTCTTCGTACTGCTTGAGGCGGGCACTGGCGCTTTCGAGCGCATCGCGGCTGCAAGCGAGCGCCGCTTCCCGTTCGTCACGCAAGGCGAGCGCAGTCTGCAGCGCATCCTGGCTGCGCTCGTCCGCACAGGCTTCCAGCTCGCTCCGGCAAGTCTGCTGCTCCTGGTCGATGCGCTCGAGCTGGCGACTGGCCAGTTGCTGGTGCCGGGCGACATCTGCCAGCTTGGCGCTGCATTCGCGCACCGCAAAACCGGCTTCCTGCAAGCTGCGTGCCGCTTCGCGTTCGAGCGCACGCAGCTGTTGCAAAGCCTGCTCGCTCGCCCGCGTGCGCTGTTCGCCCAGTTCGAGACCTTCCTGCTGCAGGGCCAGCAGTTCGCCAGCCCGTTCCAGTTCGCGCTCGCTGCCGGCCAGCTGGGTCTGCTCGCTGGCTTCGAGCTGGTCAAGTTCAGCCAGTTCGCGCGCCAGCTGGGCTGCACGCTCGCGTGCGCGCTCATGCTCCTGGCGCAGCTTGAGCGCCGCCAGCTGTTCGCCATGCAGCTGAGATTGCAATTGCTGGCTGTCCTGGCGCAGACGCTCGATGCTTTCCTGCTGTGCAGCAAGTGCCTGCTCGGCAAGCAGCATCGTCTCGTGCGCGAAGTCCTGCTCTTCTTCCAGTGCCACCAGCTGGCTGTGCAATTGCTCGATTTCACGTTCGCGCTCCAGCACCCCCTGGGTGCGGTGATCGGCACTGACATGGCTGAGCACGTGGCGGCTGAGCAACTGGCCGGCGGCATTCACCAGCACCACGCCGGCCGGCAGCTGCTGATGATCGGCGATCGCCTCCTCCAGCGCCGCACAACAATGCACGCCAGCGAGCAGGCTGCTGACCACGCTGTCAAGCGCGGGATCGAGCACACTCACCTGGGTGCGCAAGGCGGGCAGTTCCGCGAACGCCCCCGTCGCAGCAGGGAGGGCGAGTGCTGGCAGCGGCTCTCCCGCCAGCAGCAGGGCGAAACTTTCCGGCGGCGGCTGGTCGAGCAGCTGCCGTCCCCGCCCCTGGCCATCGTCAAGCAGTGCCGCCAGTCGTTCGCGCAGCACGGCCTGCACGGCCCGCTCCCAGCCAGTGGCAACCTGCAACTGTGTCCACAGCGGTGGCAGCTGATCGAGACCGTGCGCTTTCAGCCAGTCGCCCAGCTTGCCCTGGCTTTGTACTTGCGCCTGCAGCTGCTCAAGCGCCTGGCTGCGCGCTTTCAGGCTGGTCAGATTGCGCCCCAGCTCGCGCTCGTGCTGCTGCGCCTGGCGCAGCGCAGCCTGGCTTGCCGGCAGCGCATGCTGGGCATCGGCCAGCGCCTGCTGGCGCTCGGCGAGACCGAGCTCGAGGGTTTCCACCCGCGCTTCAAGCGCCATCAGCTGGTCTTCATCCGGCAAGGCAATGTCGCCGCCTTCGGCTTCAAGGCGCTGGCGACGCTGGGCAAGATTGTCCAGGCTGCGCTCGGCACTCGCCAGCCGGGTGCGTTCAACTCCCAGCTGTTGCTGGGTGAGATTGAGCGCGCGCCGCGCTTCCTGCAGCGCAGCTTCATCGTCACGCCAGGCATTTTCCAGCTCCGGCATGCGCTCCAGCACTTCTTCATGGCGGGCACGGCTCTGCTCTTCGCGCAAGCTGGCGTTTTCGGCCAGTTCCTGCCAGCGGCCGGACTCTTCCTCAAGCTCGGCGCTGCCTTGCAGCCAATGCGTGTGTTCGCCAGCCAATTCGCCGATCCGGCTTTCCAGCCGCTGCCGGGTGCTGGCCAGATGCTGCAGCTCGCTTTCCAGCCGGCTGACTTCCGCGCTGGCAGCAAACAGCGCACTCTGCGCGACGTGCACCTCTTCTGCCGCACCGAAATGGGCGCTGCGCGCTTCTTCGACCTGGTTTTCCAGTTCATGCAGGCGCGCGCTATCCGCTTCAATCTGCAGGCTGAGGCGTTGCAGGGTCTCGTGCTGGCGGATGTGCTCCGCTTGTGCTTCGGTGCGCTTCAACAGCCACAGCAGCTGCTGTTTCTCGACATGGGCGGCGCTGAGCGCCTGATAGCGTGCCGCCACCGCCGCCTGGGTTTCGAGGTGACCGATGCGCTCGCCCAGCTCAAGCCGGATGTCGTCGAGGCGGGCAAGGTTGTCGCGTGCATCGCGCAGACGGTATTCGGTTTCCTTGCGCCGCTCGCGGTATTTGGTCACCCCGGCGGCTTCTTCGAGAAAGCCGCGAATGTCTTCCGGACGTGCTTCGATGATGCGCGAAATCATCCCCTGTTCGATGATCGCGTAGGCACGCGGCCCCAGCCCGGTGCCGAGGAACAGGTCGATGACGTCCTTGCGCCGCACCTGGGTGTTGTTGATGAAATAGCTTGATTCGCCGGAACGGTCGAGCACCCGCTTGACGGCGATTTCGGCATAGCGCGACCACTGGCCACCAGCGCGCCCGGTGAGATTGTCGAACACCAGCTCGACGCTGCTGCGCGACACCGGCTTGCGGGTGGTCGAGCCATTGAAGATCACGTCCTGCATCGACTCGCCACGCAGGGCGGAAGCCCGCGACTCGCCCAGCACCCAGCGCACCGCATCGATGATGTTCGACTTGCCACAGCCATTGGGCCCGACCACGCCGACCAGATTACCCGGAAACTGCACCGTGGTCGGATCGACGAAAGTCTTGAAACCGGCAAGTTTGAGCTTGGACAGACGCACGACAGGTCAGCAGATCAGGAAAGGAATCAGTGAAAGCAAGGGCGGAGAGCAAGGTTACGGGCAGCAGGCTCGCCGCGTAGCCAGCCTGATCCGGATGAGCCGGCAATCATAACATCTGTGCCGGAAGCACAGCGCGGCGCGGACACGATCTGTGTCAATCGTCCTGGTGGCTGGCTGCCCGGAACATCGCTCTCGAACTACCCGAAGCAGGCGATCTCGCTCAGAGGGTGGCGACCATGTAAACCGCGTCCGCTCCGTAACTGGACAGATGAGCCTGCTCAACCGCATCGCCGACCGGCGCAACCGCGTAACCTTGCTGCTCCCAGAAGGAACGCGAGTCCTGCACCGACACCAACGTGCTGCGACGAATCCCGCGAGCGCGAGCGCTTGCGCGCAGGCTGTCCACCATCCGGCTGCCGAGCCGGCGGCCCTTGGCGGCCGGCGAGACCGCCATGTCGTGCAGATACAGCACACTCGACTCCCCCTGCCTTTCCGAATCGGCGTGTTCGCCAAAATCACCGTTGAACGGTGTGACCCGCCCCGGCAGCGACCAGTAGGCTGCCAGATAGGCCAGCAGTTCCCCACCTTGCACCGCAGCCAGCGAGCAGTGGCTGCCGGTTTGCAGGCGACGGACGAAAACTGCGCCGGACTCGACCAGCTCCACGCCATAGCATTGCGCCTGAATCCGCAGCACCGCAGCCACATCCTCGACATCCAGCCTGCGCAACTGGAGCGCTGAACCCTCCTCCATCAAACCCTCCTGCCAGATCCGGCCGGGAAAAGCCGCATTATCCGCGAATTGAAACCCTGCCTGCCAGCACCCGACTATAATGTCCGCCTCATGGCCGGTGCCTTGTGTGCGCCAGCAGGCTCTCCCACCACCCAAGGATTGCACGATGATTCTCGACAGCCTGTTTCAGCTCATGGCCGACAAGAAAGCTTCGGACATCTTCATTTCGGCCGGCACGCCCATCCACATCAAGATCCAGGGCAATGTGATGCCGATCAACCAGCGCGTCATGGAACCGGCGATGATTCGGCGCATGGTCGAAGAAGCGGTACGGGCCGACAAGCTTGCCGAGCTCGAGCGCGAGCGCGAACTCAACCTTTCCTTCGGCCGCCGTGATCTGGGCAATTTCCGCGTCAACATCTTCTGGCAACGCAGCTCCCTCGGGCTGGTGGCGCGTTACATCCAGAGCAACATCCCCACCATCGAAGAACTGAGCATGCCGCCAGTACTCACCGAAGTGGTGATGGAGAAACGCGGACTGGTGCTGGTGGTCGGCGCCACCGGCTCGGGCAAGTCGACCACGCTCGCCGCGATGCTCGACCACCGCAACCGCAATCGCAGCGGCCACATCCTCACCGTCGAGGACCCGATCGAATATCTTTTCCAGCACAAGAAATCAGTCGTCAATCAGCGTGAAGTCGGCATCGACACCCTGGGCTGGGGGCCGGCGCTGCGCAACGCCATGCGTCAGGCGCCCGACTGCATCCTGATCGGCGAAATCCGCGACCGCGAAACCATGCAGGCCGCCATTGCCTACGCCCAATCCGGTCATCTCTGTCTGGCGACCCTGCACGCCAACAACGCCTATCACGCCCTCAACCGCATCATCAACTTCTTCCCGCTCGAAAATCGCCGACTGCTCTATCTTGATCTGGCCGTCGCCTTGCGCACCATCATTTCACAACGCCTGGTACGCACCCCGGCCGGCGGTCGCGTCCCGGCGGTGGAAATTCTCATGAATACCCGCCACATCGCCGACCTCATCGATCGCGGCGAGGTGAATGAAATCAAGCAGGCGATGGAACAGAGTCTGGCGCCGGGCTGCCAGACCTTTGAGCAATCGCTGTATGAGCTGCACACCGACGGCCTGATCACCCTCGAAGAGGCCCTGGCCAACGCCGACTCGGCCACCAACCTGCACTGGCTGATCAACAACGCCCGCATTGAAACTCCGCAGACTGCCCATCACCATCCGGCGGGCGGGCAACAGGAGTTCGAGCACAACGACGAAGGAGTTTCCTTCCAGGAATTCACTCTTCACGCCGAAGACCGCTAGGCTCCCCACCACCACTGCCCATTGCAAACACTTCCATGACTCTTTCTGCCGAACATCCGACCGGTCACCTGCCCACGTGCCCAACCGACCACCCAAGCGACCACCCAACCGAGTGTCCAACCGAATCCCCAACCGAATGCCAGCACGACCATGACTGCGGACACGACCACGATCATGATCACGGCCCGCTCGCCGAGCTGGTCACGCTGCGCGATTGGCTGCGCCATGCGGTGACCAGCTTCAACCGTCATGGCATTTTCTGCGGCCATGGGGTCGACAACAGTTTTGACGAAGCGGTGTGGCTGATCCTCGGCAGCCTGTCGCTGCCGCTCGATCGTCTCGACGTCTTTCTCGACGCCTGCATTCCGGGCGAGGAACGTGCCGCGATTTTCGAGCTGATCGAACGCCGCAGCAATGAACGCATTCCCACTGCTTATCTGCTCGGCGAAGCCTGGCTGGGCGGTTATCGCTTTCAGATTGACGAGCGCGTGATCGTGCCCCGCTCCTATTTTGCCGCTGCGCTGGCGGACGAACTCGAAGGCTGGCTGCCACCGGCCAGCAGCATTGGCCGCGCGCTCGATCTATGCACCGGCTCCGGCTGCCTTGCCATCCTGATGGCCGAAGCTTTCCCGGCAGCCCGGATCGACGCCGTCGACCTGTCGGTCGATGCGCTTGATGTTGCGCTACAGAACGTCACCGACTATGGCCTGCAAGACCGGGTGCGCTTGCTGGAAAGCGACCTGTTCGCCGCCCTCGGCGGTGAGCGCTACGATTTCATCCTCAGCAACCCGCCGTATGTCACCACTGCGGCAATGGATGTGCTACCGGCAGAATATCTGCACGAACCCCGCATGGCGCTCGCTGCCGGCGACGACGGACTGGATCTCGTGCGCCGCATTCTCGCTGACGCAGCCGATCATCTCAACCCGCACGGCCTGCTGGCGATCGAAGTCGGCCACAACCGCGCCCTCGTCGACGCTGCCTTTCCGGAGCTGCCACTGCACTGGCTGCAGGCCGAAGATGGTGTCGATGCGATCTTCGTCCTGCGTCGCGAAGACTTGCCGGCCAGCAGCTGAGATTTCTGCAGCCACTCAGTGATCATTCGATGGCCACTCAGTGGCCATCGAATGATCAGTCCTGCTGCCTTGTGCTCAGATGTTGAAGCTTTCGCCGCAGCCGCACTGATCCTTCACATTCGGGTTGTTGAAGCGGAAGCCTTCATTGAGCCCTTCCTTGATGAAATCGAGTTCGGTGCCGTCGACATAAGGCAGGCTTTGCGGGTCGACCACCACCTTGACGCCGTGACTGTCAAAAATGATGTCTTCTGCCGCCGCCTCATCGACGAATTCGAGCTTGTAGGCCATGCCCGAACAACCCGAAGTCTGCACCCCGAGTCGAATACCCACCCCTTTGCCACGCTTGGCGATGAAACCCGTGACATGACGGGCAGCGCTTTCAGATAAGGTCACAGCCATGTTCAGCCTCCTTGCTTGTTACGGTAAGCCGCCATTGCGGCCCTGAGATGATGCGAGATGACGCAAGAACTTGAGCCCCCATGCCCGCAGCAGATTGCCGGCAGCAGATGGGGGCGAATGTTGAAAATAAAACCCGGCAACAGCATCTGCCGGCGCTGCGGTCGGCAGCACCCGACCCCGTTCGGCACAGTGTAGCCCCGAGCTGCCCAGCCTCACTGCGCGATCGAGGCCAGCTGGCGCAGTTCGCTGCTGACCCGCTTGAGCGTGACGATGAAGGCAGCGACATCATCGCCGCTGGTTCCGGCGCCAAAGCTGACCCGCACCGCCCCCCGTGCCAGCCCCGGCTCGACCCCCATGGCGAGCAAGGTCGCCGAAGGCTCGGGCTGAGCGCTGGAACAGGCCGAACCGCTGGCACAGGCAAAACCGGCACGGTCAAGCTTGCCGACCAGGGTTTCGCCGTCAAGATGCTCGAAGGCAAAAAATACCGTATTGGGCAGACGCATCGGCGCATGAAGGGAGAACACTTCCGCCCCCATGGCAATCAATGCCTGCACCAGCTGGTCACGCAACAGGCTCAGACGGGCAGCGGTCTCGGCCTGCGCGGCCGCCGCCAGTTCGCAGGCGCGGCCAAAGCCGACAATCGCCGCGACGTTTTCGGTGCCGGAACGCAGGCCGCGCTCCTGACCACCGCCGGCAATCAGCGGCGCGAGCTCGACCCGCTTGTCGACGATCAACGCCCCGGCACCGAGCGGGCCACCGATCTTGTGCGCCGACAAAGTCATCGCATGCACGCCCAGCGCACGAAAATCGAGCGGCAGCTTGCCCAGCGCCTGCACCGCATCGGTATGAAACCAGGCACCGTTCTTGCGCGCCGCCTGCGCCAGCGGCGCGAGCTCCTGCACCACGCCGGTTTCGTTATTGACCAGCATCACCGACACCAGACGCGGCTTTGCCGCCAGCGCGGCAGCCCAGCTCTGCGCATCCAGCACGCCCTGGTGATTCACCCCGATCTCATGCACGCTCCAGCCCTGGCGTCCGAGCTGGCGTGCCGGTTCGCGCACACAAGGGTGCTCGATCGCACTCAAGGCCAGCGCGGCCGGCTTCATGCAGGCTGCCGCGCCCTTGAGGAACAGGTTGTTGGCTTCCGAACCACCGCTGGTAAACAGCACTTCGGTGGCATGCGCGCCAACGGCTGCCGCGACCTGGGCGCGCGCCTGATCAATCGCTGCGCGCGCCTGGCGACCATATTCATGACGGCTGGACGCATTGCCGAAACGGGCCGGCTCCGCTGCGCCCAGCCAGGGCAGCATCGCAACCCGTACTTCTTCCGCCAGCGGCGTACTGGCATTCCAGTCGAGATAAACCGGCGCAAAACTCATCGACGCATCCCCCACGACCTGACTCATGCGGTGGCGATTTCATGCACCCGCGCGGCGGCACGACGGCGGATGTTGCGGATCACGGTGAGCTCGGTTTCCGGTTGAATGTCGCGCTCGACCAAGGCCTGAAGACTGACCGAATCGAGATAGGCATACATGCGCTTGTTGAGGTTGGACCACAGGTGGTGGGTCATGCAGCGCTTGGCATCGCGGCAGTTTTCCTGGCCGCCGCACTGGGTGGCGTCCAGCGGCTCATCAACGGCAAGAATGATCTCCGCTACCGTGATCTGCTCGCCAGGGCGGGCCAGGCGATAGCCGCCTCCCGGACCACGCACGCTGCTCACCAGTTGATGACGGCGCAACTTGCCGAACAGCTGCTCAAGATAGGAGAGCGAAATCTGCTGACGCTCGGCAATCCCGGCAAGCGCCACCGGCCCACCTGCTTCATGCTCGGCAAGGTCGATCATCGCCGTTACCGCAAAACGCCCTTTGGTCGTCAGTTTCATCTTTTCGCCCTCTCCACCCTGATTGTGCCGGACAACAGCGCAACACCTTGTTTGACAGGCGAATTATATTTATCCGACAAAAACAGTCAACTATTCAATGGAAAGTGAGTGGCAAGCCCGCCGCCGGTTCACTGCCGCCCCACTCCGTCACCTTGTCCGGAGGCGGGTGCGGCGGCCTTGGTGAGTTCCACTTCCGGCGCGCAGGGATCTTCGCCGTCGACCATGCGCGACAGCCGCGAAGCATCGAAACCTTCCGCTCCGGCCGCCACATCAGCGACCGCAAAACCTGCGGCTTCGAGTTGCGTGGCCAGTGCCTGCAGACGGCGTTCGGTGCACACCGCATGATCGAGCAGACCATGCAAGGCCTTGGCGAGCGGATCATCGAGATCACGGGTGACGCCATAGGCACTGAAACCGACTTCCTGCGCTTTCTGTTCGCGCGCCGAATCCAGTGCCGGATCAAGAATGCGCGCCGGATTGCCGACGGCCGTGGCACCGGCCGGCACCGGTTTCACCACCACCGCATTGGAACCCACCTTGGCATCATCGCCAACCGTGAAACCGCCAAGCACCTTGGCGCCGGCACCGATCACCACGCCGCGCCCCAGCGTCGGATGGCGCTTGGTACCACGGTAGAGCGAGGTGCCACCCAAGGTGACGCCCTGATAGATCGTGCAGTCATCGCCGATCTCGGCGGTCTCGCCAATCACCACCCCCATGCCATGATCGATGAACACCCGCCGGCCGATCGTCGCCCCCGGATGAATTTCGATCCCGGTGAGAAAACGGCCGATGTGACTCAGGAAACGGCCCAACCAGAACCACTCCCGCTGCCAGCAGGCATGTGCTGCGCGATGGATGATCAGCGCATGGACACCGGGATAGCAGGTCAGGACTTCAACAGTGGAACGGGCGGCCGGATCGCGTTCGCGCACGCTGGCCAGATCTTCGCGCAGGCGGCTGAACATGGTGGGGATACTCCGTGGACGGGTGAGACTGCCGTCAATGCGGCAGCGGAAAACGACCTATTTTAATCATGATCGGCAGCTGCGTGCTGAGGTTCACCGATGAATCCGCTCGCTGAGTTCAGTCCCAATCCTGCTGGCCGCGCTTTCGCGGCTGCTCGAAGGTGGTCAGCATCCCGCGCAGGATGGCGACTTCCTCGCGCTCGAGGCGGACACGGTTGAACAGACGGCGCAGGCGGGGCAACAGGCGCTTGGGGTTGCGCGGATCGTGAAAGCCGCTGGCGGTCACTGCCCGCTCGAGATGGGTGATGAAGGCTTCAAAATCAGCATGGGTGGCCGGCGTCCCCTGAGCTTCTTCCAGTGCCGGCGGCGCAGCGGCGGCCAGCCGCAGTTCGTAAGCGAGCAATTGCACGGCCGCAGCCAGATTGAGTGACGAGAAATCGGCTGCGGTCGGAATGGTTACCGGCAACGAGCACAGCGCCAGTTCTTCGTTGCTCAGGCCGCTGGTTTCATTGCCGAACACCAGCGCCACCGGACCGCTGCCGGCGTGGCTGATCACCGTCGCCGCCGCCTCGCGTGCATGCTGGCGTGGCAGTGACAATTCCCGCCGGCGCGCGGTGAGCGCCGCAACAAAGATGGTGTCGGCGAGCGCCTCGGCCAGCGTCGCCACCACCCGCGCATTGGCGAGGATGTCGTCGGCCCCCGAGGCACGGGCACTGGCCACTTCGCTGGGAAACTCGCCCGGTGCCACCAGCCACAGTTCGCGCAGCCCCATGGTCTTCATGGCCCGCGCCGCCGCACCGATATTGCCTGGATGGCTGGTGTGCGACAGCACGATGCGGATACGGTCCAGCGGGGCAGCAGCTTCGGTCATGATCATCGACAGCATCCGGCCAGCGCCGGGCTCAAAACACGATACGGGCCGTGATTGTAGGACGCCGGACAGGTTCACGCATGCGCTTTTGTCGCCTGCTTTATCGCTTCCGGTTTTCGTGGGCTCGGGGCCATGCCCCGAGCAAGCGCGCGTTGCAGCACCTGCACCTGCAAGCCGGGGCATGGCCCCGGCGCCACAGGGAAAGCCACAGGGAAACCGGCCACAACAGGAAGTCAGCAGCATTCGTCCCCCGCAGACCGTGACAGGATGAAACAGCGAGACCGATTTCGCGTTAAAATGGCGGGTTCCAGATTAGCGCTGATCTGACCGGCAATCCGGTCACTGCCATCGGCACACCCCTTTCGAGAACTGCTCACATGCACCCTACCGTCAACATCGCAGTCAAGGCCGCCCGCCGTGCTGCGAGCATCATCAGCCGCGCCGGCAACCAGCTCGACCTGCTGACCGTCAAGCACAAGACGCCGAATGATTTCGTCACCGAAGTTGACCAGGCTGCCGAGCAGGCAATCATCGAAGTGCTGCGCGAAGCGTTCCCCGATCACGGCATCCTCGCGGAAGAGTCCGGTCAGCACGAAGGTGACAGCGAATTCAACTGGATCATCGATCCGCTCGACGGCACCACCAATTTCATCCACGGTTTTCCGCAGTACGCGGTGTCGATTGCCCAGACCCGCAATGGCGTGCTCGAACACGCGGTGATCTACGACCCGAACAAGAACGACCTGTTCACCGCCTCGCGCGGCGGCGGTGCCTTCCTCAATGACCGTCGCATCCGTGTTTCCGGCCGCAACCGGCTGGCCGACGCCCTCATCGGCACCGGCTTCCCTTTCCGCCAGTTCGACGCGGTCGATGCCTATCTGGGCATGTTCCGCGAACTGACCCAGAAGACCGCCGGCATCCGCCGCCCTGGCGCGGCCTCGCTGGATCTGGCCTATGTCGCCTGCGGCCGCTTCGACGGTTTCTGGGAAATGGGTCTGTCGCCCTGGGACATGGCGGCCGGCGTGCTGCTCATCCAGGAAGCTGGCGGGCTGGTTTCCGACCTTGCCGGTGAATCGGATTATCTGAGCACCGGCAATCTGGTCGCCGGCACACCGAAAGTGTTCGCCCAGCTGCTGCCGATCGTGCAGGCCTATCGCCCGCCGAACATGCAGGCCTGAACCGGGTCCGGTGACGACCTGAATCCTGCCGCCCCCGCATGCTGACCCGCGCCCTGTCCTTGCTGCTGCCCATCGCAGCGACCCTGCTCACCTCGTTTGCAGCCAATGCCGACGAGTTGCTGCGCGGCAACGCAGGCGACCACGGCAGCGGCATCCGCTTCAGCTCACATGCCGCTGAACTCAGACCGCCAGGTCTGAGCAGCAGCCTGACCAGAGAGCAGGAGGCAAACGGCGAGGACGAATACCCCGGACAGGAGCGCGAGGAAGAAGGCGGAGAAGAAACGCTTTCCGCCAGTGAATATCTCGTTCAGCATGCACTGGGCTATCTCGGCGTACGCTACCGCTTTGGCGGTACTTCACCGAAAACCGGACTTGACTGCAGCGGTCTGGTACTCAATGTCTTTCGCAACGCCCTTGACGTCGAACTGCCGCGAACGGCAGGCGAGATGTCGCGCCTCGGCGAGAAAATCGCCCGCCACGACCTCAAGCCGGGCGATCTGGTGTTCTTCAACACCATGCGCCGCGCCTTTTCTCACGTCGGCATCTATCTTGGCGAAGGCGAATTCGTCCATGCACCATCCACCGGCGGCAAGGTCAAGATCGAGAAACTCGCCAGCAGTTACTGGGCAAAACGCTTCAATGGCGCCCGCCGTCTGATCGGTGAGCAGGACGAGCACCCTGCCTTGGGGCAGAACCTGGGCCAGAATCTGACCCTGCTGCGCTGAACACTCCGGTTTGCAACAGGGCGTGACACGACTTTAAAACGATAACGATTATCGTTATGATCAGACACTGTCTTTCTCCTTCCGATTCATTCACTCCATCTCAAGAAACTGTCTCATGATCAAGAAAATTCTCGCTGTTTCGCTTGCCGCCGGCTTCCTTGTCACGGCCGGCGCCCAGGCCGCCGACCAGGAGCTCAACATCTATTCCGCGCGCCATTATCAGACCGATGAAGCGCTCTACGGCAACTTCACCGAGCAGACCGGCATCAAGATCAACCGCATCGAAGCCCGCGAAGACGAACTGCTCGAGCGCCTGCGCAACGAAGGCAGCAACAGCCCGGCCGACATCTTCCTCACCGTCGACGTCTCCCGCCTCGCTTACGCCGATCAGCAAGGCATCTTCACCAACATCCAGTCCGCGATTCTCGACGAGCGCATTCCGGCCAATCTGCGCGCCGAGCGCTGGTTCTCCTTCTCGCAGCGCGCGCGCATCATCGTCTACAACCCCGAGCTGGTGGACGGCGCGCTGGTGCAGAACTACGAGCAACTCGCCGACCCGGCACTCAAGGGCAAGGTGTGCACCCGCTCCGGCAGCCATCCTTACAACCTGTCGCTTGGCGCTGCCCTGGTGCAACACAACGGTGCCGAAGCCACCGAAGCCTGGGCCCGTGGCGTGGTCGCCAATTTCGCCCGCAGCCCCAAGGGCGGTGACACTGACCAGATCAAGGCCGTAGCGGCCGGTGAATGTGGCGTCGCACTCACCAACAGCTATTACCTCGCCCGGCTGATGAATTCGACCCGCGCCCAGGATCAGGAAGTGGTTGCCAAGGTCAAGGCGGTGTGGCCCAACCAGCAAAGCTGGGGCACCCACGTAAACGTCTCCGGTGCCGGGGTGCTCAAGCACGCGCCGCACAAGGAAGCCGCAGTGAAGTTCCTCGAATACCTGGCTTCCGATCAGGCGCAGATCTACTTCGCCAACGGCAACAATGAATGGCCGGTGGTGCCCAGCGTCAAGGTGGACAACGCCGCGCTGGACAAGCTGGGTGACTTCAAGGCGGACAGCATCAACATCGGCAAGCTCGCCGACACCGTCGGTGAAGCGCAGCGCATCTACGACCGCGCCGGGTATCGCTGAACAAGGAGCTGAACAGGCACTGCGTCGGTCTGGTGCAGTTCAGGCCGACGCAGCAGCCGAATCCGCTGGTGGCTCTCCCTTCGCAGCTGAGGCCACCGGCGCTTCCACCACGGTAACCGCCGCCGCTGTCCCTGCCCCGGCCAGCACGGCCCGGTTCCGACCGGTATTTTTCGCTTCGTAGAGTGCCGCGTCCGCACGGGCAAACACGCTGTCGAAGCCCGAATCGCTCGCCTCCAGCATGGCAACCCCGATGCTGGCGGTAAACGCAAGCGGTCCGCTGTCGAGCATCACCGGATGTTCGGCCAGCAGATCACGCAAGCGGTTTGCTGCCCGCAAGGCACCACGGCTGTCTTCCAGCCCCGGCAGCAGGACGCCGAACTCTTCGCCGCCCAGACGGGCGAAAACGTCGATTTCGCGCAAATGCTGGCTGACCAGCCCGGAAAAATGCTTGAGCACTTCATCACCGACCGCATGGCCCCAGGTGTCATTGATGCGTTTGAAGTGATCAAGATCGAGAATCAGCAAGGCCGCCGCCAGCTGCTGATGGCGACGGACACGGTGCAGTTCGCCATTGACCATCTGGGTGAAGTGACGCCGGTTCCACAAGCCGGTGAGCGGATCGCTGGTCGCCAGGTGCAACAGGCTTTCCTCCATGCGTTTGCGCGCAGTGATGTCCTGATGCAGGCCGACCACCCGCAAAGGCCGCCCGGCCTCATCGCGCTCCAGCACCCGGCCGGCATCGTGGATCCACACCCAGTGTCCCTGTTTGTGCTGCAGACGATATTCGACCGCATAGGACGCGCTCTCGCCACGCAGATGAGGCTCGAGGACACGTTTGATCGCTTCCCAGTCCTCCTCATGCACCAACTCTTCGAGCGTGCTGACATGCGGGCGCAGCTCGGCTTGCTCATGACCGAGCATCTCGGCAAACAAAGGACTGAAATTCATCCGCCCGCTGCCGATGTCCCAGTCCCATACCCCCAGTGAAGCGCCCTGCAAGGCCATCAGCAGACGGCGCTCACGCTCGGCCAGCTGTTCACGCAGGCGGCGGCGCTCGGTGATGTCGCGACTGACGATCACTGCGCCCAGACTGTGGCCTTGCGGGTCCCGGACACTCATGCGCTGGGTGTCGAGAAAACGCATGCTGCCGTCAGCAGCTTCAAACCAGCGCTGACTGCGTTCAATCCCCCGGTAAGCGGCTGCCCTGGCCTCACCGGCACCGGGTTCGGCTTCGAGACCCTGACGGTTCAGCTCGCTTTCCTGGCGCCCCCGCACTTCCTGCTCAGTCAACCCATGACTGCTGCTGAAAGCCCGATTGCACGCCTGGAACTGCCCCTGCTCATCGACAAAAGCCACCCGATCGGGCAAAGCCTCCATCAGGGTGCGCAACTGGGCATTCTTTTCGCGCAGCTCGGCTTGCAGGCTGCGAATCAGGCCCAGTGCGGCGGCGGGGGAAAAATCCGGCTTCATGACATCGAATCCATCCGGCAAAAATGAAGGGCAAGACAGGGAAGAATGCCAGCATGCAGACAATCAGTCGATGCGTCGACCACTTTTGAGGATCTGGCGTGAAATGAGGATCATCGGCAACAGGCCAACTGCGACGATGATCAGCGAGGCCGTCGACGCTTCCGCCAGCCGTTCATCGGAAGCCAGGGTATAGGCCTGAGTGGCCAGGGTATCGAAATTGAACGGGCGGATCACCAGCGTCGCCGGCAACTCCTTCATCACATCGACGAACACCAGCAGCGCAGCGGTCAGCAGGCTGCCGCGCAGGATCGGCACATGCACCCGGCGCAGGGTCGCCCATTTGCCGAAACCCAGGCTGCGTGCCGCGTCATCCATGCTGGGGGTGATCTTGCTCAGGCTGGCTTCCACGGTCTGCAAGGCCACCGCCAGCATGCGCGCCAGATAGGCGTACACCAGCGCAGCAATCGTGCCGGTGAGAATCAGCCCTGGATTGACGCCGAACGCCGCCTGCCAGCTCTGCGCCAGCCAGGCATCGAGCCGGGTCACCGGAATCAGCACCCCGACCGCAATCACCGACCCCGGCACCGCATAGCCGAGCGCCACGACGCGGTTGAGCGCCGCCGGCAGGCGATTGCGTGCCAGCCGGGCGGCATAAGCCAGCAACACCGCCAGCATCACCCCGAGCACCGCAGTGACTGCAGCAAGGGTGAAGCTGTTGCGCGCCAGCTGAATGAAACGTGGGCCGAACTGGCTGTCGCCGTCGACAAACGCCATCTGGAGCAACAGGCCGGCCGGCAGCAGAAAGCCGAGCAGCAGCGGCAGGAAGCAGGCCAGACTGGCCAGCAGGCCGGCCACCCTGCCGAGGCGCTGGCGTTGCGGCACGCTGTGCTGACGCGAAGTATTGCCGAAGCGGGCACGGCCGCGACTGAAATGCTCCAGACTGAGCACCAGAATGACAAACGCGAGCAAGGCTGCCGCCAGCTGTGCCGCCGCCACCCGGTCGCCCAGCGAAAACCAGGCGCGGTAAATGCCGGTGGTGAAGGTATTGACGCCGAAGTAGGACACAGTGCCGAAATCGGCGAGGGTTTCCATCAGTGCCAGTGCAGTACCGGCCACCACCGCCGGACGGGCCAGCGGCAGCGACACCCGCAGAAAACAGGCCCAGGGACCCAGTCCCAGCGAGCGCCCGGCTTCGAGCATGCCACCCGCGCGTTCGAGGAAGGCGCTGCGCACCAGCATGTAGGCGTAGGGATACAGCACGAAGATGAACATCGTCACCGCACCGCCAACGCTGCGCACATCGGGAAACCAGTAATCCCCCGCCCGCCAGCCGAAAAAAGCACGCAAATGACTCTGCACCGGCCCGACAAACTGCAGAAAATCGGTATAGGCATACGCCATCACATAGGCCGGCATTGCCAGCGGCAGCACCAGCGCCCATTCGTAGATGCGCCGGCCGGGAAAGTCGAGCATGGTGGTCAGCCAGGCGGTGCTCACCCCGATCAGTGCCACGCCCACACCGACACCGACACAGAGGATGAGGGTGTTGAGGGTAAACTCACCCAGCACGGTTGACGCCAGATGGGACCAGGTTGCTGCCGTGCCGCCGCTGAAGATGTTGGAAAACACCGACAGCACCGGCGCGGCGATCAGCAAGGCGATGAGCAGGGCAAGAAGCGTCAGCGAAGACCAGCGCCAACGGCGGGAGGAAGACCCGGCGATCAAATTCATGTTGTTCCGGAGCAGATCGGCACACCCTCGGGGCGACTTGGGCGACAGGCTGCCCTGCAGGCAAAAAAGGGAATTATAATTGATCGCAATTGCAACTCGACCAAAGGACGGGGATTATCGTCCGGAAGCCCTCCGAAACCCCTGTCCGCCCCACCATGCCCCAACTTGAACTGACTGCCCTCGAGCTCGCTTTCGGCCAGCACCGCGTGGTGCGCGAGCTCTCCTTCAGCCTCGACACCGGCCAGATCGGCTGCCTGCTCGGCCCCTCGGGCTGCGGCAAGACCACCGTACTGCGCTGCATTGCCGGCTTCGAGCGCGTCGCTGCCGGCGAAATCCATCTCGACGGCAAACTGGTGAGCAGCGTCCGGCAGCACTGTCCCCCGGAACAGCGCCGCATCGGCATGGTATTCCAGGATTACGCCCTTTTCCCCCATCTTTCAGTGGCCGACAATGTCGGCTTCGGCCTGCATCGCGAACCACCGGCCAAGCGTCGCCAGCGCATCGAGGAACTGCTGCAACTGGTCGGCCTCGCCGGCCAGGGCAGCAAATACCCTCACCAGATGTCCGGCGGTCAGCAGCAGCGCATCGCCCTCGCGCGCGCGCTCGCGCCCCGTCCGAGCCTGCTGCTGCTCGACGAGCCCTTCTCCAACCTCGACGTCGAGCTGCGCGAGCGCCTGTCGCACGAAGTGCGCGACATCATCAAGGCCACCAACACCACCGCGATTCTGGTCACCCACGATCAGCACGAAGCCTTTGCCGTCGCTGACGAGATCGGCCTGATGCACGAAGGTCGCATCCAGCAATGGGACACGCCTTACCAGCTCTATCACGAGCCGGCCAACCGCTTTGTCGCCGACTTCATCGGCCAAGGCGTGTTCGTGCGCGGCCAGATGCTCAATCCGCGGCGGGTGAAGATCGAACTCGGGGTGCTCGACAGCCACAGTCCGCTGTTCTGCGGCGAAGATGAGCGCCTGTGCCGGCTCGACGAAGCAGTGGATGTCCTGCTGCGCCCGGACGACATCGTGCACGACGACGACAGCCCCCTGCGTGCCGAGGTGGTGCACAAGGCTTTTCGCGGTGCCGACATCCTGTACACCCTGCGCCTGCAAAGCGGCGCCAAAGTCCTCTCCCTCATCCCCAGCCATCACAATCACGCCATCGGCGAGCAGATCGGCATCCGCCTCGATGCCGATCATGTGGTGACTTTCCAGGACGAAGCGGTCGGCGCAGCCTGAGCCTGACGCCGCCTCTGACCCACCGCACATGATCCAGCTTCCCTGGCTCGACGACGATCCGACCCGGCCACCTCGCTTTCCTCCGCCTCAACAGGCGCTGGCCGAGCCCAACGGTCTGCTCGCCGCCGGCGGTGTCCTCAATCCGGCGTGGCTGCTGGCCGCTTATCGCCAGGGAATTTTTCCCTGGTACAGCGCTGGCGAACCCATTCTGTGGTGGAGTCCGCACCCTCGCCTGGTGCTGCGACCCGCCGCACTCAAGCTGAGCCGTTCCCTGAGCCGGGTGCTGCGCCAGCAGGTGTTCGACGTCCGCTTCGATACCGCTTTCGCCGAAGTCATCGCCGCCTGTGCTGCACCCCGCGCCGGCGCGCACGGCACCTGGATCACCGACGAAATCCGTGCAGCCTATCAGGCGATGCACGCCCTCGGTCATGCCCACAGCGTCGAAAGCTGGCAGGATGGCGAATTGGTCGGCGGTCTGTACGGCATCGCGCTCGGCCGGGTGTTTTTTGGCGAATCAATGTTTTCCCGCCGCAGCAATGCTTCGAAAGTGGCTTTTGCCCATCTGGTACGCCACCTCGAACAGCAGGGCTTCGTACTCATCGACTGCCAGGTGCGCAGCGATCACCTGCTATCGCTCGGTGCGGAAGAAATCGGCCGTGAGCAGTTCACTGCCTTGCTCGCCGAACACGCCTGCGAGCACGCCTGCAAACACGCCTGCGATGCCCCCCATCCGGCCGGCAAAGCGCCGGGCAAGTGGTCCAGGTGGTCGGCTGCGTCCATCGGCACCGTCTTCGATTCGAGCACCAGCGCAACCTGAGCCCGCCCGGCCATCGATCATGCATCCACAGCCCCCGCTCACTGCGCTCCAGTTCTACACCACGGCCAACTACCCGTGCTCCTATCTCGCCGATCGCCAGGCACGCTCGCAAGTTGCCACGCCTGCCGAATACATTGATACCGAACTTTACGACCAGCTCATCCGCATCGGTTTTCGTCGCAGCGGCAGCTTCACCTATCGCCCCTGGTGCGACAACTGCCGCGCCTGCGTGCCGGTACGAGTCAATGTCGCCGGCTTTCACCCCGGACGCAGCCAGCGGCGCAACTGGCAGGCCAATGCCGGGCTGGTGGCCAGCGAACATGGATTGCACTTCAGCGAAGAGCATTACGCGCTCTACCAGCACTACCAGGCCAGCCGGCATGCCGGCGGCGGCATGGATCAGGATGCGCCGGAGCAATATCGCCAGTTCATGCTCGACAGCCAGATCGATTCGCGCTTGATCGAATTCCGCGAGCAGGGTGAATTACGCATGGTGAGCCTGATCGACTGCCTCGCCGACGGCCTGTCGAGCGTATACACCTTCTTCGATCCAGAACGCTCTGCCGCCGGCCTCGGCACCTATGGCATCCTCTGGCAGATTGAAGCCTGCCGCCGCCTGCAGCTGCCTTACCTCTATCTTGGCTACTGGATCGGCGCCAGCCCGAAAATGGCCTACAAGGCGAGATTCGCACCGCTGCAGGCTTTCCATGGCGGCGAATGGATCGACTTCGACGCCTTGCCCGACACCCGTCGCAGCTGAGCACAGCAAGCCGGGGCATGGCCCCGGCACCACAAGAAAAACCCGCGATTGCCCTGCCCTGTGCACTGAGCTGCCTCTCCAGCTACAATTCCTTCATGTCCTATTCTCTCCTTCGCCCGCTGCTGTTCGCGCTTGACGCCGAAACCAGCCACAATCTCAGCCTGTCCGCCCTTGCCCTCAGCGCCCGCCTGCGCCCGCCTGCCGAACCGCTGCGGGCGCCGCCGGTCGAGGTGATGGGTCTGCGCTTCCTCAACCGCATCGGCCTCGCGGCCGGTCTGGACAAGAACGGCAGCGCGATTGACGGTCTCGCTCACATGGGCTTCGGTTTCATCGAGATCGGCACCATCACCCCCCGCCCCCAGCCGGGCAACCCGCGCCCGCGCCTGTTTCGTCTGCCGCAGGCAAAAGCGATCATCAACCGCATGGGTTTCAACAACGAAGGGGTCGATGCCTTGCTGGCCAATGTCCGTGCGGCCCGTTACCGCGGCATTCTCGGCATCAACATCGGCAAGAATTTCGATACGCCGATCGAACGCGCTAGCGAGGACTACCTGCTCTGCCTGGAAAAAGTCTATGCCGCCGCCAGCTATGTGACGATCAACATTTCCTCGCCCAACACTGCCAACCTGCGCCAGCTGCAGGGCGAATCCGAGCTCGACGGCCTGCTCGGCAGCCTGAAAGCGGCGCAGACCCGGCTTGCTGACCAGCATGGTCGCTACGTGCCGCTGGCGCTGAAGATCGCTCCCGATCTCGAGCCCGAACAGATCATCAACATCGCTGACGCCTTGCGCCGCCACCACATCGACGCGGTGATCGCCACCAACACCACCCTCGCCCGCGACCAGGTGGCGCAACTGCCCCATGGCCAAGAGCAAGGCGGTCTGTCCGGTGCGCCGGTGTTCGAGCGCTCCACCGCCGTGGTAGGCGCGCTGCACCAGGCGCTGGCGGGCGAACTGCCGATCATCGCCGCCGGCGGGGTGTTGAGCGGCGCCGATGCGCGCGCCAAGATCGATGCCGGTGCCAGTCTGGTGCAGGTGTACAGCGGTCTCATCTACCGGGGACCGCAGCTGGTGAGCGAATGCGTCGCCCGCACCGCCATCCCCTGAACCTGAGCCCCGACAGCGGGCACGGCGATTATTGATTCATATCATGGTGACCAATGCCCTTGATTTTCTAGAATCACCCCGCCAATGGCCTGCCATGGCAAGTTCGATGGCAAGCCTTGACCTCGCAACTTAACCCTGCAACCTGACCCCTGACCCTAAAATGAGACCAATGATGAGGAGTGCGCGATGAGCGGCATCTTTACCAAATCAATGGCGCGGAACATATTCTACGGAGGATCGGTTTTCTTCTTCCTCCTGTTCCTGGCGCTGACCTTTGATACCGAACGCGAGTTGCCCAATCGCGACAACCGTGGAGAACTGACCGAATCGGCCATCCGTGGCAAGCATATCTGGGAAACCAATCAGTGCATCGGCTGCCACTCGATGCTGGGCGAAGGTGCTTACTTCGCACCTGAGCTGGGCAACGTTTACCTGCGTCGTGGCCCGGACTTCATCAAGACCTGGATGCAGATCCAGCCGACGGGCATTCCTGGTCGCCGCCAGATGCCGCAGTTCAACCTCACCGACGAACAGCTCGAAGATCTCGTCGCCTTCTTCAAATACACTTCCGGCATCAACACCGCCGGCTGGCCGCCCAACATCGAAGGTTGATTGGGTAACGCTGGAGAACCGACAAAGGGACCACCTATGCAATACAAATCTCAAGCGGTCGCCGTGCCCTACTTCATTGCGGCGATCGGGCTTTTCGTAGGGCAAATCATTTTCGGCCTGATCATGGGGCTGCAGTATGTGATCGGCGATTTCCTCTTCCCGGAAATCCCGTTCAACGTCGCCCGTATGGTGCACACCAACCTGCTCATCGTCTGGTTGCTGTTCGGCTTCATGGGCTCGGCCTACTACCTCATTCCCGAAGAAGCGGAAACCGAACTGCACAGCCCGAAGCTGGCGCTGGTGATGTTCTGGATCTTCCTCGTCGCCGGGGCGGCCACCATCCTGGGCTATCTGCTCGTCCCCTACGCCACCCTGGCGGAGATGACCGGCAACAACCTGCTGGCCACCATGGGACGCGAGTTCCTCGAGCAGCCGCTACCCACCAAGGTCGGCATCGTCGTCGTTGCACTGGCTTTCCTGTTCAACGTTTCGATGACCGTGCTCAAGGGCCGCAAGACCGCGATCAGCATCGTGCTGCTGCTCGGTCTGTGGGGGCTGGCGATCTTCTTCCTGTTCTCGTTCTACAACCCTGACAACCTCGTCCGCGACAAGTACTACTGGTGGTGGGTGGTGCACCTCTGGGTGGAAGGCGTGTGGGAGCTGATCCTTGGCGCCCTGCTCGCTTACGTGCTGATCAAGGTCACCGGGGTTGACCGCGAGATCATCGAGAAGTGGCTGTACGTGATCATCACCCTCGCTCTGGTGTCCGGTATCATCGGCACCGGCCACCACTACTTCTGGATTGGTGCGCCCGAGTACTGGCAGTGGTGGGGTTCGATCTTCTCCTCGCTGGAGCCGCTGCCCTTCTTTGCCATGACCGTGTTCTGCTTCACCATGGTGAACCGTCGTCGTCGTGACCACCCGAACCGTGCCGCCACCCTGTGGGCACTGGGTACCGGTGTGATGGCTTTCCTCGGCGCCGGTGTGTGGGGCTTCCTCCACACCCTCGCTCCGGTGAACTACTACACCCACGCTACCCAGATCACCGCCGCGCACGGTCACATGGCCTTCTACGGTGCTTATGTGATGGTGGTGCTGACCGTGATCAGCTACGCGATGCCGATCCTGCGTGGTCGCGCTGCCAACTCCAACCGCGCCCAGGTGGTCGAGATGTGGTCGTTCTGGCTGATGACCGTGGCGATGGTGTTCATCACCCTCTTCCTCACCGCTGCCGGTATTCTCCAGGTCTGGCTGCAGCGCGTGTCGGATGAGCCGCTGTCCTACATGGCGACCCAGGATCAGCTGATGCTGTTCTACTGGATGCGCGAGTGGGCAGGCGTGATGTTCCTCATCGGCCTCATCACCTACATCGTCAGCTTCTTCATCAAGGGCGAAACGCCTGCGGCGAAAGCCTGAGTTGAACTGAAACCTGCGTAAGCAGGAAACTCCTCGGGGCGACCTTCCAGGTCGCCCTTTTTTTGGCCGTCTTTTTTGCAAGGCAGACGGTTTTCGCGCTAAGGTGGCAGCCTTCTCCATCCCTTCCAGTTACCAGACCATCCCTGCCTGCCATGCGTATCCCCGCCTATGCCGCCCACGACACCAGCGGCGTGCTTCAGCCGCACACCATCGAACGTCGCGCCTTGCGTGACGATGACGTCGCCATTCGCATCCTCTACTGCGGCGTGTGTCATTCCGATCTGCACACCGCACGCAATGACTGGGGCTGGACGCACTATCCGATCGTCCCCGGTCACGAAATCGTCGGCGAAGTGATCGCCACCGGCCCGGCAGTCACTCGTCACCGCATCGGTGACCGGGTGGCGGTCGGCTGCATGGTCGACAGCTGCCTCCACTGCGATCAGTGCGAAAACGGCGAAGAACAGTTGTGTCGCGAAGGCAGTGTCGGCACTTACGCCGGACGCGACCGCATCGATCAGAGCCCGACCCACGGTGGCTATTCCAGCCACATCGTGGTGCGCGAACAGTTCTGCCTGCGCGTACCCGACGGACTCGACCTCGCCCGTGCTGCCCCCTTGCTGTGCGCCGGCATCACCACCTGGTCGCCGCTGCGCACCTGGCAAGCCGGACCTGGCACTCGCGTCGGCATCATCGGCCTCGGCGGTCTGGGCCACATGGCCGTCAAGCTTGCTGCCGGCCTGGGTGCTGACGTTACCGTCATCAGCCGTGACCGCAGCAAGACTGCCGACGCCCTCGCGCTGGGCGCTCATCGCCTGCTTGACAGCAGCGATCCCGACGCATTGCGCGCCGAACGCGAGCAGTTCGACCTCATCCTCGACACCGTGCCGGTCAATCACAGCCTCAAGCCTTACCTGCCCCTGCTCGATCATGACGGCACCCTGGTGCTGCTCGGCCACATCGGCGCACTGGAAGGTTTCAATACTTCGCCGCTACTGTTCGGCCGCCGGCGCATTGCCGGCTCACCCATCGGCGGCATCCGCGAAACGCAGGAGATGCTCGACTTCTGCGCCGCGCACAACATCCTGCCCGAATGCGAGCTGATCCCCATCCAGGACATCAACCAGGCTTACGCCCGCATGGAACAAGCCGATGTCCGCTACCGTTTCGTCATCGACATGGCCAGCCTGCCCACGCTTGCCGACTGAACTGCCCAGCATGGACCCGCTCTCTTCTTCCGCAAGCACTGCCCCTCCCTCTTCCCCGCTGCGCATCGCCATCAACGGTTACGGCCGCATCGGCCGCTGCTACCTGCGCGCGATCCATGAGCGCCAGCTGAGCGCGCACTGCCAGGTGGTGGCGATCAACGAGCCAGCCGATCTGGCCAGCATGGTGCATCTCACCCGTTTCGACTCCACCCATGGCCGCTTTGCCGGCACGGTGAGCGGCAGCGGCGACCGCTTGCTGATCAATGACCAGGCCATCGTGGTCAGCCATGCCGACCACCCGGAAGCGGTGGACTGGACGGCGATCGGCGCCGATCTGGTGGTCGAGTGTTCCGGTCAGTACGGTAGCCGCGAGCAGCTGCAGCGCTTTCTGGCTGCCGGCTGTCCACGTCTGCTGCTCTCGCACCCGGGCAACAGTGCGGAAGATGTCGATGCCACCATTGTGCACGGCATCAATGAAGGCGAACTGAGCGCCAGCGCCCGCCTGGTGTCGGCCGCTTCATGCACCACCAATGCGGTGGTGCCGGTGCTTGCCTTGCTTGAACAGCATTTCGGCCTCGAGCATGTGCTGCTCACCACCTTGCATTCGGCGATGAACGACCAGCCGCTGATCGATGCTTATCATCACACCGACTTGCGCCGCACGCGCTCGGCAATGCAGTCGATGATCCCGGTCAGCACCGGTCTTGCCCGCGGCGTCGAGCGTCTGCTGCCGGTATTGGGCGGCAAGGTGGTGGCGAAGGCCATCCGAGTGCCGATCCACAATGTCTCCGCCATCGACATGGTGGTCGAACTGCGCACGGCTGCCAGTGCCGAAGCGGTCAACAACATGTTGCGTACTGCGGCCGGACAGGCTGGCGATCATCTCGCCTGGTCGGATGACAATCACGCTTCAATCGACTTCAACCATGACAGCCACTCCGCAGTGATCGACGGCAGCCACACCCGCCTGCTCGGCCCGCGCCTGCTCAACCTCCTGCTGTGGTTCGACAATGAATGGGGGTTCGCCAACCGCATGGTCGATGTGACCTGCCACTGGCAGCGACTGCTCGGCCACCCGCCTGGCACCTGAGTCGACAGAACCGTCCTCCCACCACTCGTCATCAGGGCAGGCACCCGATAGTCGTCGGCGGATTTGCGGCAGACCCCTCTTGTGCGTCTGTCTCTTTATCACATCTCCAGAGTAAGCTTGCAGGTGCTGAAGCGACTGCATCGCCCCTCGCAGGAGTTGTTCTCCGAAGATGTGATAAAGACAGCTTGTGCGTAGGGGCGCCCCTTGTGGTCGCCCTATCTGCCTCAGCCGCTTGCAACCTGGTACAAGCAGCAGCCATTTATCCCCCATCAAGTACAATCCCCTCTCCCCCTCCTAGACTGCAGGCATGGAACCACAAGCTTCCCTTTCCAGCACCAGCACCAATATCAATACCGACGCCGACAGCGGCCCGCGTCTGGCTGGCGATCTGGCGATCTGGATCTTCATCCTCGCCGAACTGCTGGCCTTTGGCGTTTTCTTTGCCGCCTACGCCTTCACACGCGCCAACAACGTCGAACTGTTCAACGCCGAGCAGGCCGGACTGAGCCATCACGCCGGGGCGATCAATACCGTGCTGCTGCTCACCGCGAGCTATTTCGTCGTCCGTGCGGTGCAGGCTGCCGAAGCCAGTCAGCGCGAAGCCTGCGCACGCTGGCTGCTGTGGGCGATCGTCTGCGGCGTCGGTTTTCTGGGAGTGAAAAGCTACGAATACTCGCTCGCCTTTGCGGAAAACATCAGCCTGTCGAGCAGCCCGTTCCACATGTTCTACCTGTCGCTGACCTTCTTCCACTTCATGCACGTCATCCTCGGGCTGGTGATCCTGTTCGCGATGATGATGAACGCCCGCGCCGGCCGCTACTATCAGGGCCAGATGCATGGTCTGGAAACCGGCGCGGCCTACTGGCACATGGTCGATCTGGTGTGGATGGTGCTGTTCCCGCTGGTCTACGTCATCCACTGAGCGTCATTCACTGAGGAGAACGCAATGAGTACTCAAGTGCATGGCAGCCCACGTCGCGCCACCTGGCTGTGGCTGCTGCTGATCGTCGCCACGCTGATCACCTGGGGTTTTGGCACCACCGGAGCCAATGGCCATTTCGCGATGCTGGCGCTGGCGGTGGTTTCATTCTGGAAAGGGGCAGTGATCATTCTGGATTTCATGGCGGTGCGCCACGCTTCCCTGCTGTGGAAAGCAGTCACCCTCGGCTGGATGGTGCTGGTGTGGGCGATCATCGCCATCGCCTATTACAAGAGCCTTGCTCCCGCCTGAGTCCGGACTCCGGCCCACATCTGCCCTGCCCCCGTCTGCCTTGCCTGCCCGGACGCCGCCATTTCCTCGCCACTGAAGGACTGCATTTCGTGACTTCTGCCATTCCCTTTTACCAGGCCGCCGGCAACGAGATCGAGATTTTCGAACATGCCTGGAAAAACCGCCTTCCCCTGCTGATCAAAGGCCCGACCGGCTGCGGCAAGACCCGTTTTGTCGCCTACATGGCCGCCCGCCTCGGCCTGCCGCTGCATACGGTGGCCTGCCATGATGACCTCACTGCGGCCGATCTGGTCGGCCGCCACCTCATCGGCGACGGCAAGACAGTGTGGTGCGACGGCCCGCTCACCCGCGCGGTGCGCGAAGGCGGCATCTGCTACCTCGACGAAGTGGTCGAAGCACGCAAGGACACCACCGTCGTCCTCCACCCGCTCGCCGACGATCGCCGCCTGCTGCCGATCGACCGCACTGGCGAACTGCTCGAAGCCCCGCCCGGCTTCATGCTGGTGGTGTCCTACAACCCCGGCTATCAGAATCTGCTCAAAGGCATGAAGCCTTCCACCCGCCAGCGTTTCGTCAGCCTGCGTTTTGATTTCCCGCGCCCGGAGCAGGAACAGGCGATTCTCATCGGCGAAACCGACTGCCCGCCCGATCTGGCCAAACGTCTGGTGGCCATCGCCAGTGCCTTGCGCGCGCTCAAAGATCGTGACCTTGAAGAAGCGGCCAGCACCCGCCTGCTGATCTATGCTGCGCTGCTGGTGAAAGACGGCCTTGACCCGGTGGAAGCCTGCCGGGTGGGCATCATCGAAAGCCTCACCGACGATATCGAAGTCGCCGAAGGGCTGATGGAAGTGGTGGCCGCCACCTTCGGTCGCTGAACCCGCGACCACCTCCTTACTGCAGGAAAGCTCACGGTGGAAGAATACGTTGGCAAGTTGTGGCATCGGCTGGTCACTCGCGCGGCAGGCGGCCACTATCCGGAAGCAGCGGTCAAGCTGAAGGACATCGACCGCGTCGCCGGCGTGTTCTTTCGCGCTCTCGGTGGTGACCCCGGCCTGCGTCTGGCGGCGGCCACTGCCGATGCCCACGGCGCACGGCGCTCTTTCCTCTCTCGCCTCGCCGGCAGTGACGAGCGCATTCCGCGCGCGCGCATGGACGAATCGACCTTGCGCCTGCCGATCATGCTCGATGTCCTGCCCGAACGCAGTCTCAATCGCGAGCTTTATCTGTGGCTGGCGGCGCTCGCTGCGGCCCAGCACGAACAGGAATTCGCCCAGCTTGATCAGGCGGCCCGCGAGCGTCTGCGCAGCGCACACGCCGCCCTGTTCGGCAACGAAGATCCGGCAGCGCTGGATGCGGGAACGCTGGAGCTGCGCCACAACCAGCTCGCCACCTTGTGCACCCTGCTGCGCTGGCCCGGACTGCAAGCGCGTTACCAGCGTCTGCTTGCTGCCGTACTGGCCGTACGTCCCGATCCGGCCCGCCTGCCGCAAGTGGAAGGCGAACGCGAACGGCTGATCTGTCAGGCGATGCGTGAGCCGGGGAGCGTGCGCCAGTTGCCGCCCTTGCCGGCGAAAGGCATGCCGCATCAGCCGGTGCAACTGTGGCTGGGCGCGTTCAGCGCCAGCCCTGAACTGATCCTCGCCAGCGGCCAGGGCGCCGAAGCGGAAAGCAATGCCGAATTCCGCCCCGACGACAAGGAAGACCAGCGCCAGGCGCACCGCGTCGAGCGTGTGCAGGATGAACCGGAAAAACACGGCCTGACTCTGGCCACCACAATCGAAAACATCCTTTCGGTTGCCGAATTCATCAAGGTCAAACGCAGCACCGACGACGAACCGGACGACAACGCTGCCGATGCTGCGGCGAGCATGGAACAGCTCGCGCTGATGCGCAACGAAGAACGCATCGCTTCCAAAGTGCGCTTCGACCTCGACCTGCCTTCCGCTGCTGAAGACGATGTCGTCCTCGGCGAAGGCATTCCACTGCCGGAATGGGATTACCGCAAGCAGCTGCTGCGTGAAGATCACGTCCGTCTGCAGGAATTGCGCGCGGCCGCCAGTGACCCACGTGCCGCACCCTGCCCACTGCCCGAACCGCTGCGCCGCACCGCGCGCCATCTTCACCGCCAGTTTGCTGCCCTGCAACCCGGCCGGCGCTGGCTCAAAGGCCGCGTCGACGGTACTGAGCTCGATGTCGACGCCGTGGTCCGGGCCGCCACCGATCGCGCCACCGGCCAGCATCCTTCCGATCAGCTGTACCTGTCGCTGGAAAAACGTGAGCGCGATCTGTCCTGCCTGGCGCTCGCCGATCTGTCGCTGTCCACCGATGCGTGGATTTCCTCGGAAGCGCGCATCATCGACGTCATCCGCGATTCCCTGCTGCTGTTCGGCGAAGCGCTGATGGCCACCGGCGACCGCTTCGCGCTGTGTGGCTTCTCCTCCGTGAAACGCAGCAATGTGCGCTTTCACCGCCTGAAGGATTTCGAACAGCGTTTCGATGACAGCGCCCGCGGCCGCATCATGGCGATCAAGCCCGGCTACTACACCCGCCTGGGCGCCGCCATTCGCCACGCCAGCAACATCCTCGAAAAACAGGCCACCGGACGGCGGGTGCTGCTCATCCTCTCCGACGGCAAGCCCAACGATCTCGACCTCTACGATGGCCGTTACGGCATCGAAGACACCCGCGTGGCGGTGATCGAAGCCCGCAGCAAAGGGATCATCCCGTTTTGCGTCACCATCGACCGTGAAGGGGCCAGCTACCTGCCTCATCTGTTTGGCCCCGGCGGCTACGCGGTGATCCGCGACCCCGCCGAACTACCTGCCCGCCTGCCACTGTTCTACGCCCAGATCACGCGCTGAACGCCTCGCGGCCCTGTCCCCCACGCACGGAGATCACCATGGCTACCCCGACACCGCTGCAACTGCTTGAACTGCGCCACGCCATCATCGGCGAAGACACCCCGGTCGCACGCGCCCTGCCTCAACGCCAGCGCCGCACCGTCGGCGCCTGGTGCTTTCTCGATCATGCCGGTCCGGTGCAGTTTGCCGCCGGAGAAGGCATGCATGTCGGCGCCCATCCCCACATCGGTCTGCAGACTTTCACTTGGATGATTGAAGGCGAAGTGGTGCATCGCGACTCACTGGGCAACGAGCAGCTCATTCGTCCGGGTGAAGTCAATCTGATGACCGCCGGTCGCGGCATTGTCCATACTGAAGACTCTGCCCACCCCGGCGCCCGCCTCCATGCTGCGCAACTATGGATTGCCTTGCCGGACGCCCAACGCCACTGCGCGCCCGCCTTTGTCCATCATGCCGAATTGCCGCGCACCGAAAGGGGCGGTTTCGTCCTCAGCGTGCTGGTCGGCAGCGCGCTGGGACTGCACGCTCCCACTGCAGTGCACACGCCACTGCTCGGCCTGGATCTGACCGCCACCACTGCGGCGGCGACCGTGCTGCCGCTGAACAGCGATTTCGAACACGCAGTCCTGCTGCTGCAAGGTGAGGCGCTGCTGGATGGACAAGCGCTGCCTGCCAGTCAGTGGGCCTACTTGCCGCCCGGTCGCAGCGAGCTGGCGCTGCAGTGCAAGGCCAGCGCCCACCTGCTGCTCATCGGTGGCCAGCCGTTCGCCGAAACCCCTTTGCTGTGGTGGAACTTCGTTGCCCGCAACCAGACCGAGATCGAAACTGCCCTCGCCGACTGGAATGCCGGTCGTTTTGCCCCCGTCCGCCCGGGCAGCCCCGCCGCCCCGCTCACCGCCCCCAGCCTGGAAGGCACACGCCTGAAACCGGCATTCAAGCCGTAGGAGCGACGCAAGTCGCGAACGGAATGAGCGATAGCGGTCGGTCTTGCCGCTGCCGATTCGCGGCTTGCGCCGCTCCTACGAAAATCGGGGGATTGATGGAGCGGTGCGAACCACCAACTCCCCCGCTCCCACGATGACCAATCCGTCAATCAATGGCTACAGTCAGCCGCAGCCTGAGCCGCGACCTTGTGCACCAGCACCAGCAGCGCTGCATGATCTTCGAGGCCGTCGATGAAGCGTGGCGGAATGCCCTGCACGCCGACCTGTGCTCCCACCAGCGCACCAGTGAGCATTGCACGCGCCATGTTCTGCCCACCACCGTTGACCGCGTGCAGCA
>JAVEVA010000113.1:0-6681 GCA_034005275.1 Thauera sp.
ACGTAGCGCAGCAGCACGCCAGCGTGGATGGTGAAGTAATCCACCCCTTGCTCGGCTTGTTCGATGAGAGTGTCGCGGAAGATGTCCCAAGTGAGGTCTTCAGCTTTGCCGTTGACCTTTTCCAGCGCCTGATAGATCGGCACGGTGCCGATCGGCACCGGTGAATTGCGGATGATCCATTCGCGGGTTTCGTGAATGTTCTTGCCGGTGGACAGATCCATCACCGTGTCGCCGCCCCAGCGGATCGCCCAGGTCATCTTGTCCACTTCTTCGGCAATTGACGAAGTCACCGCCGAATTGCCGATATTGGCGTTGATCTTGGTGAGGAAGTTGCGGCCGATGATCATCGGTTCGCTTTCCGGGTGGTTGATGTTGGCCGGGATGATGGCACGGCCGCGGGCGACTTCGTCGCGGACGAATTCCGGGGTGATCGTCGCCGGCAGGCTGGCGCCGAAGTGCTGTCCCGGATGCTGGCGCAGCATCATGTCGGCCATCTTCTGCCCTTTCAGGCCGCTGGCGCGCAGCGATTCGATGTAGCGTTCGCGGTTGAGATTTTCGCGGATGGCGATGAATTCCATCTCCGGGGTGATGATGCCGCGCCGGGCGTAGTGCATCTGGGTGACGTTGGCGCCGGCCTTTGCTCGTCTCGGCTGGCGTTGCAGACCGGGAAAGCGCAGTGCGTCCAGATTGCTGTCGGCAGCACGGTTGCGGCCATAGGCAGAGGACAGGCCGGACAGCACTTCACTGTCGCCGCGCTCCTCGATCCATTGCTGGCGCAGCGCCGGCAGGCCGGAGCGGATGTCGATCCTGGCTGCAGGATCGGAGTAGGGGCCGGAGCAGTCATAGACGAAGATCGGTGGATTGCGCTCGGCACCGAAGCTTGCCGGGGTGTCGGATTGGGAGATTTCACGCATCGGCACGCGCAGATCGGCGCGTGAGCCTTCGACGTAGATCTTGCGTGAATTGGGCAGCGGCGCAATGGCTGCCGCGTCGACCTGGGCACTGGCGGCAATGAATTGATCGGTGGCGTTCATGTTGTCTCCTGGATGGACATGAGAGGAAGGAGCGGCGCAAGCCGCGAACCGGGCTTGTTCGTCGGGCGGTGGGGTTCGCGACTTGCGTCGCTCCTACGGTGTGGTTGGGGTGCGGCTGCGGGCCGCGACGGCTCAGCTGCGCGGACGCGCCCACAGGGCGTGGAAGTGGTGCACCGGGCCGTGACCGCTGCCAACCTGCAACTGGTCGGCATGGACAATGGCCTGGAACAGCCAGTCGCGCGCGCCGCGTACTGCGAGTTCCACCGCCTGCGGGCTGCCGGCGTAGCGCGGCAGCAGGGCGGCGATTGCCGAGCTGAGGCTGCAGCCGGTGCCGTGGGTGTTGGCAGTGTGGATGCGCGGACCGCTGAGTTCGATCATGCGGTCGCCATCGAACAGCAGGTCGGTGAGGGCATCGCCGGGCAGATGGCCGCCCTTGAGCAGCACCCAGCGTTGCGAGCTGGTCGGCAGCAGTTCGCGCAGACGCTCGGCGACGCGGTACATCTCGCGCACCGATTCGGGCGCACGCTGTTCGAGCAGCACGCCGGCTTCAGGCAGATTGGGGGTGATGATGAAGGCGAGCGGGAACAGCGCTTCGCGCAGCATGCTGATTGCCGAGGCGGCGAGCAGACTGTCGCCGCTTTTGGCAATCATCACCGGGTCGAGCACGATGTTCGGTGCCTGCCAGTGGGCGAGGCGATCGGCCACCGTGGCGCTGACTTCGGCGCTGCCGAGCATGCCGATCTTGCAGGCATCGATGCGCACATCGACAAACAGGGTGTCGAGCTGCTGACGCAGGAAATCGGTCGGCGGCACGTGTACGCCGGTCACGCCCTGGGTGTTCTGCGCGGTGAGGGCGGCAATCACGCCGCAACCATAGGCGCCGAGTGCGGAAAAGGCTTTCAGGTCAGCCAGCACGCCGGCGCCGCCAGACGGATCGACTCCGGCAATGGAGACGACGTTTGGAATGAAAGCCGCAGCAGCGGGGTCAACAGTGAAATGATTTTGCATATGCGTTTCCCTACGCCGGTACCAGCCGGATCAGGTTCCAAGGGTGTTCTCTCAGCCTGCTTGCCGCAGGCACCCCCAACGAGGCCCCACCTTACTGGATGTGCTGAACGGAAACAAGGGACCAGTGTGGCCCTGGCACTGGGTCCAGTGAAGGGTCCAGTGCGGGGCCAAGTGTTCGTCCTGCTCGCACTGCTGGCTCAAGCTTTCCGCCCACTTGCCGTTGAACTGACAATCTGGCCGCTGCGGTGGTGGCCGCACAAGGAGTGCATCGTGTCCGCGCGCAACAACCTGTCTGTGACCCTGTCGAGCATCCTGCTTGCCGCCGGGCTGCTGTCCGGCGGCATCCCGGCCGCCAGTGCGGCAGACTGGCAGCTGGTGCTCAGTGATCGCACGCGCCGGGTGGAGATCGACCGCAGCAGCATTTTTTCTTCCGATCCGGGCACGCGGGTAGCCTGGGGGCGGGTGGTGCTCAGTGACAGCGAAGCAGCCAGTCAGGGCTTTGCGATGATCAAGGCGCTCAACCGCTACGATTGCCAGAACCGTACTTTTCTCACCGTGAAACGGGTCTATGTCGACGCCGAAGATCATCTGATTCGTGAAGAGTCGCTCGATGACAGTCAGCAGCCAGTGCGGCCGGCGGCCAATTCGGTCGATGAGCGGATGTGGCGCGAAGTCTGCCGTCCGGGGGGCAGCAGTTCGACCCAGCCGGCGCAGGGCACCGAGCTGCATCGGGTGGCGAGCGAGATCCAGCGTCTGGTGGCGGCGATGGATGCGGGAGATCGCAGCCAGTTTGCCCCCGACCCGGCGCCAAGCGTGCAAAGAGCGCAGCCAGTAGTGCAGCCAGTAGTGCAGCCAGCGCCGCGTCCTGCACCACGAGCGGTGACGCCTGCAGTGGCTGCTCCAGCGCTGCCTGCTGTGCCCGTGCCGCCGCCGGTGGTGGCGGTCGCACCCGCACAAGCTGACCCGATTGCGGACCTGCTGGATGAGGGCCGTGTCGTTCCGGTGCTGGCCGAGGTGGAAGTGCACGCGATTCCGGACCGCAGCGTGCCGGCGCTTGATGGCTGGAGTTATGACGGAGACACCGGGCCGGCGGCATGGGGAACTCTGCGGCCGGAGTGGGCGCAGTGTGGCAAAGGCCTGCGCCAGGCGCCGGTTGACCTGAGCGGCAGTCTGCCGGTGGCGCTCGAACCTTTGCAGCTGTTTTATCAGCGCAGCGGCATGCAGGTACGTGATCGCGGGCATAGCCTCGAAGTGCACATCACCGAAGGCATGGGCATGGAAGTGCGTGGCGTGCGCTATGTGCTCGAATCCTTCACGCTGCATCGTCCGGCACCGGAAGATGCAGCGCGCATGGGGCACGATCTGGCCGTGTATTTCCACCATCGCAGCGTCGATGGTCAGGCGGCGGTGCTGCTGGTGCCGCTGCGGGTCGGGCCAGCGGCAAATCCGTTGCTCGATGTCGTGCTCGCCAATCTGCCGCTCGAGCGCGGCGGCAGCTACACCCCGGAGGCGATCATTGATCTTGGCGCCTTCATCCCCGCCGGCGATGCCTATTATCTCTACATGGGCTCGCTGCCGACGCCGCCCTGCAGCGAAGGTGTGCTGTGGGTGGAGATGAAAGCTGCGCAGACGATGAGTGCCGGGCAGCTGGAATTGCTCAGCCGCCTGCATCCGCCCAACGCCCGTCCCCTGCAGGCCGCGCACGGCCGGTTGATTCTCGAGTCACGCTGAACACCTGCATCGCCAGCTTAATAATCTGCAGCAGGCTGATAGAATAGCGGGCTGGGCGTCTCATGCCTCAAATACAGGGTCGGGCACGGCATTGGGTGTGTGATGGGTGATGTGCCGCCACTTCGTGACTTGAAAATTAGAATCTGCTAATATTTTCTGCAGGAGCAGCTGATGAACTACGACAAAGCCCGTTTCAACATGGTTGAACAGCAGATCCGTCCCTGGGATGTGCTCGATGACGATGTGCTCGATCTGATGATGACCGTGAAGCGCGAGGAATTCGTGCCCGACAGCGCGCGTGCCCTGGCTTTTGCCGAGACCGAAATCCCGCTCGGCTGGGGCCAGTTCATGCTGGCGCCGATCATCGAAGGCAAGGTGCTGCAGGCGCTCAAACTCAACAAGACCGATTCGGTGCTCGAAGTCGGTGCCGGCTCGGGCTATTTTGCCGCGTTGCTGGCGACGCGCTGCGAATGGGTTCGTACCATGGAAATTCATGGCGAACTGGTTGATTTCGCCACCAGCAATCTTGCCCGCAACGGTATCGAAAACGTCATCGTCGCTCATGGCAATGGTCTCGCCGGCTGGGCCGAGCGCGCTCCTTATGATGTGATCGTGCTTTCCGGTGGCGTGCCGCATGTGCCGCAGGCTCTGCTCGAGCAACTCAAAGTCGGTGGTCGTCTGTTTGCGTTCGTGGGCGAAAAGCCGCTGATGAAGGCGCGGCTGATCACCTGCGTTGCCGAAGGTCAGTTCCGTACCGAGAACGTATTCGAAACCGTGGTGCCGATGCTCGAAGGCATTGCGCCACAGGATGGTTTCAGCTTCTGAGCGGAAATGATGCGTCAGATCGAAGCTGCCGAGCTGGCCCGTTGGCTGGCGGATGAACACTCAGCTGTCCCGCTGTTGCTCGATGTGCGCGAGCCGTGGGAGTTTGCCCATTGCCGGCTGCCCGGTGCGGTGCTGATGCCGATGGCGAGCGTGCCGGCGCGCTATCTCGAGCTTGATCGCGAGCAGCCGACGGTGGTGATCTGCCACCACGGCATGCGCAGTGCCCAGGTCTGTCTCTTTCTCGAGCAGCAGGGCTTTACCCGGTTGATCAATCTGGCCGGTGGCGTTGCTGCCTGGGCGAGCGAGGTCGATCCGGCGATGGCGCAATACTGAGGCTCGTCAGGGCCGCAAGTTGTCGATGTCCAGGCACCCATTTTACGAAGCTCGCCAGCTTCCCATGACGCGGAGAAATCAATGAAACGCAGCTTGCTGATCGGTCTGTTCGGTTTGTACGGTCTGGGAGCCGGCCCGGTGCTGGCGGCCGATCTGGTCAGCGTCTATCGGGAAGCGCTTGCTCACGACGCCAGCTTTGCTGCGGCGCGCGCGCAGTTTGAAGCGGATCAGGAAAAACAGGTGCAAGGCCGCGCCGGTCTGTTGCCGCAGATCGGCTTCAGCGCCGATGGTGGCTGGAATGACACTGAAGTCAAAACTGCTGCCGGCACCAGCTCGGGCGATTTCACCCATCGTGGCTTTGGCGTTCAGCTCACCCAACCGTTGTTCCGCCAGCAGAACTGGGTGCAGGCGAAGCAGGGCGAACTGCTCAGCGCGCTGGCTGGCGTGCAGCTGAGTCTGGAACAGCAGAGTTTGCTGCTGCGGGTGGCCGAAGCGTATTTCAATGTGCTCAATGCGCAGGATGCGGTGACGGTGGTCGGCCAGTTGCGCACCGCCGCCAGCGAGCAGCTCGAACTGGCGAAAACCAGTTTTGAAGTCGGCACGGTAACCATCACTGACGTGCACGAAGCCCAGTCGCGTTTCGATCTCGCCTCTGCACAGGAAATCGCTGCCGAAAGCCAGCTCGAGATTGCCCGCCAGCAACTGGCTCTGATTGTCGGTCACGAGCCGGAAGCACTGGCCGGCTTGCGTCCCGGTCTGGTGCTCGAATATCCCCAGCCGAGCGAGCTGTCCGCCTGGGTGTCGGCAGCACAAGGTGACAACCTTGGCGTTCATGCCCGTCAGCTTGCCCAGGAACTGGCCGCCCGCGAAGTCGAACGTGCCCGCGCCGGTCATCTGCCGACGGTCGATCTGGTCGCCAGCCATGGCCAGCGCCACAAGCCTCAGCTCGGCACCAAGCGCAACGAAGCGACCAGCATCGGCGTCCAGCTCAACGTGCCGCTGTACACCGGCGGCCTGGTGTCTTCGGTGAGCCGCGAAGCGGCGGCGCTGCGGCTGAAAGCCGACGCCGAACTGGAAGATGCCCGTCGTGCCGCAGCGCTCGCGACCCGCCAGTCCTGGCTGGGAGTGACCAGCGGCATGGCGGAAGTGAAAGCCCTCGAAGCGGCCGAGCGTTCCTCGCAGTCGGCGCTGGAAGCCAACAAGCTGGGCTATGAAGTCGGCGTGCGGATCAATATCGATGTGTTGAACGCTCAGGCCCAGCTCGCTGATACGCTGCAGAAGCTGTCGCGCGCCCGTTACGACACCTTGCTCGCCCAGCTCAATCTGAAAGCTGCGGCCGGTACGCTGGATGAAGCCGATCTGGCTCAGGTCAATGCTTTGCTGGAACGGGACTGAGTCATATGACTTAGTTATATAACCGGGCGCAGTTTCAGCGCTGCGGTGCCAGGAGTTGCTGCACCAGCGCCAGCGTGCGCGCGGTAGCGCCGCGATGGCTGCGGGCAAATTCCCGTCCGGCTTCGGTCATTGTCTGTCGCGCTTGCGTGTCGGCCAGCAGATCGAACGCCGCCTGCATGCCGGCCTCAGCGTCCGCGAGCCGCAACGCCGCTTTGGCGGCGATCGCCTGTTCGGCCACCGCGCTGAAATTGAAGGTATGTGGGCCGATCAGCACCGGTGTACCGACTGCGCAAGCTTCGATCAGGTTCTGACCGCCGAAGGCCAGCCAGCTGCCGCCGATCAGCGCCACGTCCGC
>JAVEVA010000037.1:0-30660 GCA_034005275.1 Thauera sp.
TTCTTTCCGCTCAGACGGTCATCGCCGCACAGAAAGGCCCGTCTCACACATCGGTTGATGACGTGATACCAGGGGGTGTCAGACAATGAGATGAGTGTTGAGCGTGCGCGGGTCATGAGTGGAGTTTGGCGGAGTGGTGGGGGTTTGTAAACAGGATGGGTGTCCTTCTATTTGTGGTTTGTAAACAGGATGGGTGTCCTTCTATCGCTTCTTTTAAAAGTCAAGACCTCGTCCCGGCGCACTGGGTGCCCTTTTACTATATTTTCTTGTGGATAAAAACCAAAAAGGGCACCCAATCGGGTGCCCTTTCAGTATTGCTTTACAGCTTGGTATTACGGAGCGGGCAGGCAACCTGCGGGACGGAAGCCGGCCGGCATGTCACTATTCACTTCACATTGGAAGCCGCCGGCAGTGGTGATGACACCATCGGTATCGAAGTCGGTGTCAGTGTAGACCAATGCTACTTGAGCGCCAGTGCCCAGTTTAGTAGGAGCATTCCTAAGGACACAAGTCATGCCATTGTCATCAACTGTGATCTCCTCGCAGTTTCCGGACGCATCCTTGCCATCATACTTGGGAAAGCCAATGGTTGTGAAACCTGGCGTGCGTCCTTCATTTTTCTCCATCTCAAACTGGACCTTATGAGCAGAAAGATCAGCGAGACCTGCTGCCACTTTTGACTTGGCCATGTAATCCTGATACGCAGGCAACGCCACCGCCGCCAAAATCCCGATAATCGCCACCACGATCATCAGTTCGATCAGGGTAAAACCTTGTTGAACCTTCTTCATGACACGCTCCTTGAAGGAAGAAAAGAAAACTGTCTGGTAGCGAAGTCGTTTCGCTGCCTTCCGTCTTTCCTATTGCAATGAGCGTGCCAGCTTGTAAAAACACCGGAAAACGCGTTTTTGATGCCAAATCGGGTGAAATCGGGTGGTTTGTCATCGATGAGCGTGACAGCAGAGACTGACAGCGGGCGGGTGTGTCACGGTCAGCTGTGACAGCAAACTGTGACAAAGGCACTGTCCGGTTTTCGTGGGAGCGGATTCATCCGCGAATCCGGCGTCCGTCGCAGTGCTGTTCGCGGATGAATCCGCTCCCACAATCCGTGGTCAGCCTTTGAATTCCGGGCTACGCATTGTGCGCCTGTCGGCTCGTGGCTTCTGCGCCCGCGTGCTGGTCCTGCCCGCTCAGTGCCGGGCAGCAGGGCCGTTGAACACTTCTTCCAGCGTGGCCGCATCCAGCACGGCTTCTGACCAGTTGGCCAGTTCTGCTGCACTGCCAGCGGCGAGACGCTGTTCGGCCCAGCTTGGCAAATTGCCGAAGCGGCGACTGAGCTGACGAGACAGCAGGTGCTGCATTCCTTGTTCCCGGCCTTTCTCCAGACCTTGCTCCAAACCTTTTTCCAAACCTTGTTCCAAGCCCTCGGCGCGGAAATCCTTGGCCCATTGTTCGATCGATTCTGACAGCATGATTCTCATCTCCCCCAGATCATCCACTTCATCAAGCAGGATCGGATATTTCGGGTTGCGGCGCAAGGCGGCGCGCAGCCAGATGCCCAGCGTACGGCGTAACGGCTGATAAGCCTCATCAGCGGTCACGGCAATCAGATCCTCCATTGCCGCTTCGACCGCCTCGGGCGCCGCCGGTTGCTCAAGGCGGAACAGGATCGCGGCGAGATTGTGACTGAGTTGCAGCAGGCGATCCTGCGGCACCGCACCTTCATCGACCAGCACATAGCTCATCTGCGGCTGCAGAGCGGCAAGGAAAGCCGGCATCTTGGGCAACAGCGCCGCCAGTTGCTGCGGCGCGCGCCAGCGCGGCTTGCCGTTGTAGAGCACGATCGGCAGCACTGGCGGCAGCAAACCGCGCGGACCGGTCTGTCCCTGACGCAACAGATCCTGATACAGCAGACCGACATAGACCATCATGCGCAGCGCCATGAAGCGATCATTCTTGCGTTGGAATTCGATCAGCAGATACAGATAGAGCCAGTCCTCGCCGCTACGCAGGCGCCAGACCACATCGCTTTCGCGCTGGCGCATGTCTTCGCTGACGTAGTGGCCGTTGACGGACTCCAGGGTATCGAAATCAAGCTGCTGCACCCAGGGGTCGTCGACAAAGCCACAGACCAGATCGCGCACCAGCCGTGGGTCGGAGAACAGCAGCCGGTAACCGGCATCGTGATCGTGCGGCATGGCGCAGACTCGGTGACGAGAATGCGCTCATGCTAACAGCATTTAAAGCCATTTGTCATGTCGGATTGTGGCAGCAAGTCGTGACAAAGACGCAGTGTTTGGGTGCTCGGTGATGCCGAGCTGCAGCAGCTTGTCACGCACAAGCTGAGCCTGCTGGATGCGTATCGGTGTCAGCACAATGCGGCCATTATCGACTGACACGTCAAAATACTCGGCCGCATCGATTTCCGAGACGATAGCCTTGGGCAAAGTGATCTGATTCTTTGATGTCAGCTTGGCGAGCATGGCGGCCTCCTTTGCTTCGCACATAAATTCACGGAAATCTTACTTCCTTACCCGAGAGTGTAGCCGACTGCGCAACAGGGTAGCCCTCTGGGTCAGAAAAGCTGTCGCCACCAAGCGCTACTTCGTGCTGGTTGTTTATAGGGCACTTTGTTCCAGAGTTTGCCTGACTATCCGCTTTTAGCGGATAATGAGGCATGGTCTCCATAGAGCTGCCGATCTTCATTCGTTGTGCTGCCGAACTCTTCTCGGATGAGGATGTTGCCGACTTGCAAAGCATCTTGCTGAAAAATCCGGCAGCTGGTGATGTGATCCCCGGCAGTCGGGGCTTGCGCAAGTTGCGTGTTCCGTTGGCTGGCCGAGGAAAGCGTGGTGGTGCCCGGGTGATTTACTACCACTGGGTGAGCAGGGAACTGTGCTACCTGGTTTATGCCTATGCGAAAAGCGCCAGTGAAAATCTGACGCCTGGCCAGCTGCAGCGACTGGCGGAAGTGATGCAAGTGGAGATGCGAGATGAATGAAAAAAGTTTCGAGGAGTTGTTGGATAGCGTGCGCGACATGGGGCGCCATATGCGCGGCGAGGACGTGGTTGGCCTGCGTGCGCAGGAGTTTCCCGAGCCCGACGTCAGGGCGATCCGCGAGCGCACGGGATTGTCACAAAGCCGCTTTGCCTACCTGATTGGCGTTAAACCCAAGACACTTCAGAATTGGGAACAACGGCGTGTGCGCCCAGCCGGGCCGGCGCGAGCGCTGCTCAAGATTGTCGACGCTAATCCGGATGCCCTGTTGGCAATTCACTCCTGAAGATTCTTGCCGGGCGTCAGCGGAAATTTGGCGCTGATACGTGGTGCAAAGGCGACTTTCCCTTCCCGCGTGCTGGTCCTGCCCGTTCAATGCCGGGCTGTTGAACATTGAGCCACAACAGGCAGGCTCATGGCGTGGCCTCCCAAGGGTTGATGACCGCAACCCCTGCGGCCTCGAAAGGGCTGGTATCCCGTGTCGCAACCGTCAGGCCATGCGCTGCGGCCGTGGCCGCGATATAGCCGTCTGTCCTGGCAATGGCCTTGCCTTCTGCCCTGGCCTTCGCCATGCGCTCGGCGTAGGTTTTGGACGTATTCAGGTCGAAGGCCAGCACGCGGCCAGCAAACGCCGGCAAAACCTCCCGCTCCAGCCTCTCTTGATAGATCGTGCGGCGCTTGCCCTCGGGCATCGTGGCAAGGCCGTAGCGCAGCTCGGCCACGGTCACGACCGACAGGTAGAGCGTTTCAATGGTCTGAGCATCCATCCAGGCCAGCACGTTGGAATCCGGCTCAAGCTTCCAAAGCTCGGAAATGACGTTGGTGTCAATGACGATCATTCAAAACTCACCGGCTCGGCTGGCGTCTGGTCGCGCATGCGCTCAAACAGGGCGTGTTCTTCATCGGTCAGGCCGCCCGCATCGCGGGCAATGGAAGCCAGCAGGGAACCCAGCTTCACGCGCTCGGTCGGGCGGGTGGCTTCTTCCAGAATGAAGCGGATTTCCGCTTCTGTGCTTCGGCCATGATGTGCAGCACGCACGCGAAGCGCACGATGCACGGCATCAGGCAGATTTCTTACATTCACTGTTGCCATTTTGTGGCCCCATTATTTCGCTATCAATGACCCCATCTTATTTGCATTGATACCAACTCGCAAGCGGCGTCAGTCGCAGTGCTGTTCGCGGATGAATCCGCTCCCACAATCTGTGGCCAGCCTTTGAATTCCGGGCTACGCATTGTGCGCCTGTCGGCTCGTGGCTTCGGCGCCCGCGTGCTGGTCTTGCCAGTTCAGTGTTGGGCAGCAGGAGGGCTGAAAATCTCTTCCACGCCCAGGCGGACATCCTCATACACGCTGTCCAGCGTCAGTTCGAGGCCGACACTGGCCAGTTCGAGCGACTGCTGGCCAGCGCGCGGATAGAGCAGCCAGCGCTCACCCTCGCGCGCCGGATCGCGTCGGAACAGCTCTGCCCGCCGCTGCTCGCTGTCGACGAGCAGGTATTCCTGCAGACTGGGCAGGCCGCGATAGCGGGCAAATTTGTCACCACGGTCGTAAGCGCTGGTGCCCGGCGACAGCACTTCGACCACCAGCAGCGCTTCGTTTTTGAACTGCGGCGCCAGATCGGTCGCGCTGCAGGTGACGAACACATCCGGGTAGAAAAAACTGTTGGCGCTGTCGACGCGCAGCTTCATGTCGGAGATGAACACCCGGCAGGGCCCGCCGCGCAGGTGAGCGCGCAGCGCCATCGCGATATTGAGTGCAATGGTGACGTGGTTTTCCGATGCGCCGGCCATGGCAAAGACCTCGCCGTCGACGTACTCGTGTTTTTGATCCTGTTCATTCTCCCAGGCCAGATAAGCTTCGGCATCGAACAGCGGTTCCTGGTAAGCGGGCGGCGTCATGATCATGTCCTCCTTGGCAGACAGGTTTCCGGCCAGCTTGCATTATCCACCAGCATCCCCGGGCTGACCATTTCGAGCAGGTCGCGACATATCATGGAGCATGACAAGCGCTCCGACAGCGAGTGGTGCTGTCCCGCGCCCGCAGGTGCGATTTTCCCTCCGCTGCACTCTGCCATTACACTCTTGGCCACGGACGTGCCGGACGCCGTATGACCGATTTGTTGTTCCGGCGGGAGCATGAGCATGAGTTTCATCAGCCTCGACATCGCTGCAGCCCTGACCGGGGTGAGTAAACGCACGCTATGGCGCCGTATCGCGGCCGGTACGCTGACAGCGTCGCGTGGGGGGGGGGCTGCGGCCGAGCTGACCCGGGTCAGTCTGGCTGAAATTGCGCCCTGGGCAGCTTTTGATCTGAGCGCGGAAGACCTGGAATGCGTGCGTGCGGCCGATGAAGGCGATGTCGATGCGCAATGCGATTTCGGTCTGCTGCTGCTTGCCAATCAGCAGGCAGCGGAAGCGCTCAACTGGTTCGAGAAGGCGTCACGTCATTTTCACGCCGATGCGATGCACTGGCTCGGCCGCTGTCTGATTGCCGGCCGGGGTGCAGCGGCGGATCGTGAAGCAGGGATCGGCTGGTTGCGCCGTGCTGCGGCGCGTGGCCGTCATCCGACGGTGGGCCACATGGTGGCCTGGCTCGACGCTCATCCTGAAGCGACGCTGACGGGGGAGGAGCTGGAAGCGGTGTTCGACCGCATCGAGCGCGAGATCATGCTGGAGAGCGTGCAGGGCTGATCAAGGTTCGCAGCTCTTGTCGGACGTGGCACAAGCCGTGAACGCCAGCGGGCGGGCTTCAGCCTGCCTCCCCCTTGCAAACCCCAGGCGCCGGGTTGTCCGGAGCGATGAACAAGCCCAGATTGGGCAGACGCAGGCGTGGGCCTTCGGTGGTATTGAGCCAGTTGCGGCCAAAAGCGAGACAGCGTCGGCCGCTGAGCTGATATTGATTGAGGCCTTCGCCGGCGCGGAACAGGGCGACGCCGTTGTCGTGCGCCGTGCCGAAGCCGAGGTCGCCGAGACTGAAGCGGTTGTTGCCACCTTGATCGGCAAAATAGGCCAGTGACAGGTCGTGGGCGGCAGCCAGCGCGGTGGAGTGGCTGACCGTGTACTGGTCGTCACCGTCGCCGCGTTTGGCAAACAGGCCGATTGCGCGATGAGCGGCGGCGCCGAGGGCATACCAGGCGGCGCTGAAATGATCCTCGCCGCCGGCGTCGATCAGCACGCCACTGCCTTCAAAATAGCCGGCGCCCTGGGCAAAGACTTCAGCCTGGTAGTGATCATCGCCGGCGAAGTCGGCGAGAATCGCCAGCCCACCGGGCAGGGAGCGGCCGTCGCTGAATTCGGCGCGAATGCCCATTGCAGCGCCCTGGCCCATCGACAGATTGCGCTCCGGCAGTTGTGCGGAGGGGAACACCAGCGGACTGGCGGCAAGCTGATAGCGGTCGTTGCCGCGTACATCCAGCAAGGTCGCCACCGCACGGGGTCCGGCGGCAGCCTGGGCCTGGCTGAGGGCGTGGTAGCGATCATCGCCGTTGCGATCGAGCAGCAGGGCAAGGCCGGCCGTGGCCCAGGCCTGCGCGTGGCTGCGTGCCTGGTAACGGTCGTCGCCGTCCTCGTCGATCAGCACTGCTGCGCCAAAGAGCGCCGCCGCCTGATTGGCACTCGCTTGCGGACTGTCGTAGTGGTCATCGCCGGCCACATCCCACAGCAGGTCATGACCGAGTACTGCCGCGGCGGGGCCGCTGGCGCTGGCATGGCTCAGATAATGATCGTCGCCGGCGAGGTCGATGATCAGGCGCAGCCGGTGCTGTGCTGCGCGCGGATGGAAGTGGTAGCGGTCATTGCCTGCGCCATCAATCAGCAACAGCATTTCGCTGGCATCGTGCTGGTGGTCGCGGGGATGCGTGTCGATCAGGATGCGGCCGAGCGGAGTGTCGGCCTGCCAGGACAGCGGCGGCAGCGGGGTCGATTTCAACAGATCGACCAGCGCGGCACTGGCGCTCAGCAGATCCAGCATGCCAGCGGCCAGTGCTTCATATTCGACCTGCGACAACAGCTGGCGAAAGTCGGGTTCTTCGAACGGGAGAAAGTGGCCGTCGACGACCTGGCGCAGCAGCAGGGCATCGCTGGCGCTGGCCGGCAGTCGGGCGAAGGCGCGTTGGCGGAACTGTTCCGCATCGGCGATCACCTGCAGCAGACTGGCGAGCTGGCGCGCAAAAGCCGGCGGCAGCGGATCATTGGCCGGATGAGGGCGGGCGTCCAGCCGGTCGAGTGCTTCCGCGAGCGGCGCCGCACTGGCCTGCAGACGCTGATCAATCGCTGCCAGCTGCTGCGGACCGCGACTGAGTTCGATGCCGGCCAGATAAGTGTTGAGCTGAAACAGCGCTTGCGGCGTATCAGCAGCGGCGCGCAAGGCGCTTTCAAGCTCGGCCAGCCTGGTTTCCGCCTCCAGTGGCTGCGCCATCAGCCGGGTGAAGAAAGGCAGACGCATGCTGGCAGCGGGCATCGTCGCCGGCAGCGGCAACTGAGGATGCTGGCGACGCGCCGCTTCCAGCGCGTCGACCGGTGCAAACGCGCAACTGGCGAGTGTCAGGCTCAGCAGGATGGGAAGCAGGGCGGGTGGGGGCATGAGGCGGCAAGGGCTGGGGGATGTTCGCGGCTTGCGTCGCTCCGACGAGACCGTGTCGAGATCTTCGGTAGGAGCGGCGCAAGCCGCGAAGCTGCGTCACCTGCTCAGCGTCCCGAACAATGCCCTCCGGCAGCAGCCTGACCGCTGCCGAGCGCAATCGGTGGTGGTTCGAGGCGCACGCCACGGGTATCCAAGGTGTCGGCGATGACGAGGCCGAGGACCAGAAGCCAGAACAAGGTGCTGATGAGGCGAAAAGTTTTCTTGCTGTTCATGGCCACTCCTCAGGCGGCAACGCGGCGACGCAGGCGCACGCCGTAGATCGAGCCGATGAAGGCGAAAGCGAACCACACCCAGCCATGCACGCTGGCCGAGGCGATGCCGCCCAGATAGGCGCCGACGTTGCAGCCGAACGCCAGCCGCGAGCTGTAGCCCATCACCAGTCCGGCGACGCAGGCGGCGAGCAGGCGACGATTCGACGGCAGCTTGAAGTCGGCCGGGCCGTTCCAGCGCGAAGCGGCAAGTGCGCCGTAGATCAGGCCGAGATTGGTCACCGAGGTGACGTCGGCGAGCAATGGTTCGGCCAGACGACTGGCATGGGGAGCGACGCCCCAGAACGGATCGCCGACGGCATCCCAGCCCAGGCTGAGGGCGATCTTGGCGCCCCACACGCCGATGCCGTACACGATGCCCCAGGGCTGGCCGGCAACCACCAGATGCAGGCCGTAGAGTGCAGCGAGCAACAGCGCGCCCAGCCACCAGCGTTTCGCCCAACGCGGCCGGCTGGCGGTGTTCGCCGTCGCTGCAGCGCTGACGCCAGCGCGTTGTGCGGCGCGTGCAGCCAGCCAGGCCACCAGACCGCAGCCTGCGGTGGTCAGCGCCAGCGCCACCGGCCAGCCGAAGCTGAGCAGATCAATCGCCGGCAGGCCGCCGAGAGCGATCCAACCCGGCTGGTGGGAGGCGCCGACAAAGCTGCCGAGCGCAAAAGTCGGCAGCACGGCAAAGGAAATCGGTGCGCCGCCACCAGCCTTGTACAGTGTGCCGGAGCCGCAGCCGTCGGCAAGCTGCATCGCGGCGCCGAAGAAGAAAGCGCCGACCACCAGACTGATGGTGAGCGGAGCCACTGCGCCGACCAGTTCGCCCTGATAGTGGGCGATCAGCGGCAGGCTGATCGCGGCAGCGAGCACCAGCAGCAGCATCTGTGCCCACAGCCCTTGCGGGTCACGTTTTTCGATGAAATCGCGCCAGCCGGTGGTGAAGCCGAAGCGGGCAGCTTGCAGGACGATGCCGAAACCGATGCCGAGCAAGGTGAGCAGCCCCTGGCGCACACCAGTGGCGAGAGTGACTGCCAGCACGGCAGCCAGGCCACCGCAAAGCAGGATGAGACGGGAGAACCAGCGCATTTTTATTCGGAACAGAAGTTGAAAAGAGGGCAGGGAGCCGGGCGGGCAGGGTGGTCGACTGCCGGCCAAGTGTCAAGCGCCTGAAAATCAAACGCCCCGGAGGGCCGGGGCGGTGATCAAGGCGCTGGCGCCGGGGAGATGGGAGAAAGCCTGCTCCGCTGCGCCAGTGTGCGAGCTTATTGCAGTGCGCGCTTGACGTCCTGGTAGAGCGCGGTCAGACGCGACGGCTCGTTTTCCATCGGCAGATCGCGCTTGCTCCATTCGACCACCGAAGCGGGATAGAGCTTGATTTCCTTGTTGCCGGCCAGTTCGGAGATGACGAACCAGTTGGTGGCTGCCCAGTGGCCAGTGTTGCAGAACGACAGCGCCGGCTTGCTGCTCAGGCCAGCGGTGGCGACCAGTGCCTGCAACTCGTTGAGCGGCTTCAGGGTGATGCCGTCTTCGGCAAAGAACTGGTTGTAATCCAGATCGCGGGCGCCGGGCAAGGTGCCGTAGCGGGCAGCTGCGTCAACACGCGCTTCACCACTGAAGAAGCGCGGCGGGCGGGCATCGATCAGCGCCGGTGCGGTGTTGTTCTGCAGTTCGGCCGCGAGGCTGTCGCTGCTCACCAGCTGGCTTTCATCGTATTGATAGCTGAATTCGCTCGGCTGGATCGCCGGCTTTTCTTGACTGAGCTGGCCGCCTTTCTCTGCCCACAGGCGGGTGCCGCCGTCGAGAATCGACAGCTGTTGCAGGCCGCCCACCTTGAGCGTCCAGTACACGCGGGCAGCAGCACCGAAATCGGTCGAATCCTTGCCGCCATGCGCAATGATGATGCGGCTGTCGTGGTCGATGCCGGCCTGGCGCAGCAGCTCGGTCAGTTCGGCGGCGCTGCGCAGCTGGCCGGCATTGTCCTGCGGACCACGGAAGCGGCCGTAAGGCGTGTTGATGGCGCCGGGGATGTGGCCGGCGGCGTAGTCTTCCGGTGCACGCAGATCGAGCACGCGCACCTTGCTGTCGCTGAGCAGGGCTTGCAGGGCGTTGTGCTGGGTCAGCGGTGACAGGGTCTGGCTGCTGCTGGCGCTGGCCACCGCGAGCGGTTCGGTCGAAGCGCTGTCGGCGAGGGCAGGCAGGGTGAAGCTGAAGCCGGCAATGGCGAGTGCGAGGGTGAGATGCTTGATCATGATGAGCAGATTCCTGTCGAAGCGAAGGCAAATGAAACGATGGGGCGCAGCATAGCCGGCTTCGATCAGATTAAAAATACGCCAAAGCGCAGTTGTTAATAACTTGAAGAAATAAAGCGCTGCCTGCTGCTGCGGCTTGAGCTCAATCGCCGGTGGGCGAGAGCCGGAAGGCGAGCACCTGATCAAGGTGGCGCAACTCTTCAGCGAGCTTGCGCAGGCTGTCGTGCTGGCTGGCACGTACCGTCATGCGGTACTCAAAGTGGAGACCGTCATCGTTGACGCGGTAACTCATGTTGGCGACGGTAAAGCCATGACGATCGAGCATCGCCCGCACTTCGCTTTCGCTCATCGCCTTGTTGCGCGCGAAGCGGATCATGTAGTGGGCGTAGAGATGGGAAGGCAGGTGAGTTTCGATCCAGCGGAAGGTGGACAGCGTGCCAAGCGTGAGCACGGTGGCGAGAATCGCCGGAAAGTAGAAGCCCACGCCCATCAGGATGCCGACGGCAGCCGTCATCCAGATCGAAGCGGCAGTGGTGAGCCCGCGCACGCTGAGCCCTTCCTTGAAAATCACCCCGGCGCCGAGAAAACCGATACCGGTCATGATGCCCTGACCCATGCGCGTGGGGTCGGTGCGGATGGTGTCGAGCGGCACGCCCGGCAGCCACGACCACTGGTAGAGCGTGACCAGCATCAGCAGACTGGACGCCACGCAAACCAGCGCATGGGTGCGGAAACCGGCAGGACGGCCGTGATAGCTGCGCTCAAGACCGATGATGCCCCCTGCAGCCAGTGCGGCCAGCAGATGAACGGTGATGGTGAGAGCGTCAGCAGTGAGCGGTGAGGCAGCCATGGATCAAATTTTAGCTGAGCTGGCGGCGGATGGTGTGACCTTGTTACATGGCCTTCAGGCGTGACCACCATCCAGATAGGCAGCGCGCACTTCGCTGCTGGCGAGCAGTTCGGCGCCGGTGCCTTGCATGGTGATCTGGCCGTGCTGCAGCACATAGGCGCGGTCGGCGACGCGCAGGGCCTGATTGGCATTCTGTTCGACGAGCAGGATGGTCATGCCGTGATCGCGGTTGAGCTCGCGGATGATCTGGAAAATGCGGCGGATGTAGAGCGGCGCCAGCCCGAGCGAAGGTTCGTCGAGCAGCAGCAAGCGTGGCCGGCTCATCAGCGCGCGGCCAATGGCGAGCATCTGCTGTTCGCCGCCGGACAGCGTGCCGGCACGTTGCAGGGCGCGTTCGGCGAGGATCGGAAACAGCGCATGCACCCGCGCCAGATCGGCGTCGTAGTTTTCCGGGTCGGCATGAACGGCACCGAGCTGCAGGTTTTCCAGCACGCTCATGCGCGGGAAGATGTGGCGGCCTTCGGGCACCAGCGCGATGCCGCGACGGGCAATCTGGTGGGTGGGCACGCGGGTGATGTCCTCGCCGTCGAAAATGATGCGGCCGGCGCTGGCGCACGGGTTGCCGAACAGGCTCATCATCAGGGTCGATTTGCCGGCGCCGTTGGCACCGATCAGGGTCACCACTTCACCGAGCTGGACATCGACATCAATGCCGTGCAGCGCCTGGATGTGACCATAGTGGGCGTGCACGCCTTCCATGCGCAGCATCATCGGTCGGCTCCCTGGCTCACTGCATCTTCTTCATCGTCTTCGCCCAGATAGGCCTTGATCACTTCCGGATCGTGGCGGATCTGCTCCGGCCGGCCTTCGGCAATCTTGCGACCGTAGCTGATCACACCGATGTGATCGCAGACCTGCATCACCACGCTCATGTCGTGCTCGATGAGCAGGATGGCGATGCCGTGCTGGTCGCACAGTTCACGCAGCAGTTGCTTGAGCTCGGCCGATTCGCGCGGATTGAGGCCGGCTGCCGGTTCGTCGAGGCAGAGCAGCACCGGCTCGACGCACAGCGCGCGGGCGATTTCGATGCGGCGCTGGATGCCGTACGGCAGGCTGCCGGCATTGCTGTTGGCGTACTGGCGCAGGCCGAGGCGTTGCAGCCAGCTTTCCGCCCGTGCGATTGCCGCCTGCTCGGCGCGACGATAACCGGGCAGGGCGAAAATGCCGGCGATGGCGAAACGTGACGCACGCTGCAAAGTGTTGTGCTGGGCGACGATGAGGTTTTCCAGCACCGTCATCTGCGGAAAAAGGCGGATGTTCTGGAAAGTCCGTACGACCTTGGCGTCACGGGCAACGCGATGGCTGGGCAGACGTTCGAGATGAATTTCGCCGTGATGAGGGTGCGCCAGGCGCAAACTGCCGGTGGTCGGTTTGTAGAAGCCGGTGAGGCAGTTGAACAAGGTGGTCTTGCCGGCACCGTTGGGACCGATGATGCCGGTGATGCTGGCTGCCGGCACCGACAGCGACAGATCGTCGATCGCGGTCAGGCCGCCGAAGCGCATCGTCAGCTGGTCGACGGCGAGCAAGGTGGCAGGCGTGTTGCTCATCGCGCTTGCTCCGGTTTGCCGGTTTCTGCCAGCGCCAGGCGCACGGACGGCTCACGGCGGGAGAGCAGACCGCGCGGTTTCCACACCATGATCAGCACCATCGCCGCACCGAACAGCAGCATGCGGTATTCCGCCAGATTGCGGCCCAGTTCGGGCAGCAACACCAGCAAGGTGGCGGCCAGCACCACGCCCAGCTGCGAACCCATGCCACCGAGGACGACGATGGCGAGGATGATTGCCGATTCACTGAAGGTGAAACTTTCCGGCGAGATGAAACCCTGGCGGGCAGCGAAGAACACGCCGGCAAAGCCGCCGAGCATGGCGCCGATGGCAAAGGCCGACAGTTTGACGTTGGTGGTGTTGATTCCCAGCGCGCGGCAGGCGATTTCGTCTTCGCGCAACGCTTCCCAGGCGCGGCCGACTGGCAGTTTGCGCAGGCGGGCGACGAAAGCATGGGTGAGCAGGGCCAGCACCAGAATGAGGTAGTAGAGGAAGATCAGCCGGTGCATCGGTGAGAACTTCAGATCGAAGAAGCTGGCAAAAGTCTCTCCGCCGGCCGGCGCGCTGCGGGCGAACTCGAGGCCGAAGAAGCTTGGGCGTGGAATCGAGCTGATGCCGTTCGGGCCGCCGGAAAATTCGGTCCAGTTCACCAGGATGACGCGGATGATCTCGCCAAAACCGAGGGTGACAATCGCCAGATAGTCGCCGCGCAGGCGCAGGATGGGGTAGCCGAGCAGAATGCCGGCAGTTGCGGCGAGCAGGCCGGATACCGGCAGTGCCTGCCAGAAGCTCCAGCCGAGCTGGGTGGACAGCAAGGCATAGGAATAGGCGCCGACCGCATAGAACGCCACATAGCCCAGATCGAGCAGACCGGCGAGGCCGACCACCACGTTCAGCCCCCAGCCGAGCATGACGTAGATCAGCACTGTGGTGGCGATATCGACCACATAGCGGTTGTCGCTGTAGAACAGCGGCAGGCTGAGCGCAATGGCGAAAGCCAGCCAGCCGCTGGCGAGGATCAGCTGCTGGCGCAGGCGTTCGGCGTGCGGATTGTAGGCAGCCAGTTGGCTCTGATTGAGCTGGCGGGCGAGCTTGCGCGCACGCCACAGGTCGAGCAGCCAGCGCAGCAGCAAGCGACCGGCAAACACCACCGCAACCGCGATCGCCAGCAGGCCGAAGCGGGTGTTCACTTCCAGCCGCCCGCCAGCGTCGACGGTGGTGAAGCCGATCATTGGCAAGCCGATGATCAGGCTGATGAAGGCGATCCAGGCCGCATCACGCACGCGCTCGTTCAGCGTCATGCCATGCCGGGCCACCACCACCGCGGTCATCAGACCTTCTCCACTTCAGGATGGCCGAGCAGGCCGGAAGGGCGCAGGATCAGCACCAGGCAGAGGATGCCGAAGGTGGCGACATCCTTGTATTCCGCCCACAGATAGGCCGACCAGAAGGCTTCGATCAGCCCGATCAACAGGCCGCCGAGCATCGCTCCCGGCAGCGAACCGATGCCGCCGAGCACTGCCGCAGTGAAGGCCTTGATGCCGACCAGAAAACCGATGAAGAAATCGACCACGCCGTAATACACCGTCACCATCACCCCGGCGACGGCAGCGAGCGCGGCGCCGATCATGAAAGTGAGCGAGATGGTGCGATCGACGTTGATGCCGAGCAGGCCGGCCATGGTGCGGTCCTGCTCACAGGCGCGCTGCTGGCGTCCGAACGAGGTGTGCACCAGCATCCAGCGAAAACCGAACATCAGGCTGATGGTGACGAGGATGATCAGCAGCTGGCTCCAGCCGAGCTGGACGCTGAAACCGGGGTTGTCCCACAGCACCAGACCGCCTTCGATCATCGGCGGCACCGGCTTGACCCGTGCGCCCTGGGTGAGCTGGACGGCGTTCTGCAGAAAGATCGACATGCCGATCGCTGAAATCAGCGGCGCCAGCCGGGTCGAGCCGCGCAAGGGGCGGTAGGCGGTGCGTTCCACCGCCCAGCCATAGGCGGCAGTGAAGAAAATCGCCACCACCAGAACGAAGATCAGCGCCAGCGGCACTGAACTCACCCCGGCTGCGGCAAGCAGGGTGAAACTGGTGACGGCAATGAAGGCGCTGACCATGAAAATATCGCCGTGGGCGAAATTGATCATGCCGATGATGCCGTACACCATGGTGTAGCCGATCGCGATCAGGCCGTACATTGACCCCAGAGTGAGGCCGTTGATCAGTTGTTGAAGGGCAAAAGCCACCGTCGCTCCTGTGCTGCGCGGGGCGCGGGCCTGGCGGCCGCGCCCCGGATGGGAAGGCTGTGCTGACGCTCGGTGTTTATTGGTCAATCATTGTGCGTAGTCGTACTGGCCACCTTGCCAGCGATAGACGACAAAGCCGGGGACGGCGAGGTTGCCCTTGTCGTCGAAGCTCAGTTCGCCGATCACGGTGTTGAACTTGCCGTTGCGCATCACTTTTTCCATTGCCGCATACTCGGTGCTTTTTGCAGCGGTGGCGACCTGCTCGAACAGCTCCATCGCGGCATAGGCATACAGCACATAGCCTTCCGGCTCGATGCCGGCCGTGCGGAAACTTTCCACCACGCTTGCGGCATCCGGGTTTTTGCGTGCATCCGGCGAGAAGGTGAAGAACACCTGATCGGCAGCCGGCCCGGCCGCAGTGACCAGCTCGGCATTGGTCATGGTGTCGCCGCCCATCACCGTGAGTTTGAGACCCGCCGCTTCCGCCTGACGCAGCAGCAGCGCGACTTCAGTGTGATAGCCGCCATAGGCCATCACTTCGACGCCAGCCTGCTTCATCTTGTTGATCAGGCCGGAATAATCCTTTTCGCCGGCGGTGATCGATTCGCGCAGCGTCGGCTCCAGCCCGCCAGCTTGCATGCCCTTGGCCATTTCGTCGGCCAGACCTTTGCCGTACGCGCTCTTGTCATCGACCACGGCCACTTTCTTGCCCTGGAAGTGCTTGGCGACGTAGCCACCGGCAATGCTGCCCTGCTGGTCGTCGCTGCCCATGATGCGGAACACATTGGGCAAGCCGCGCGCGGTGACCTGGGGGTTGGTCGACACGGTGGCGACGAGAATGTCGGATTCGGCATACACGTCGGAAGCCGGAATGGTCGAGCTTGAGCACCAGTGGCCATGCATGAAGGCGATGTTCTTGTTCACCATGGTGTTGGCCACCGACACCGCCTGCTTGGGGTCGCAGGCATCGTCGCCGACTTCGAGCCGCACGCGCTCGCCGAGCACGCCACCACGGCCGTTGATGTCGGCCAGCGCCATGGTCGCGCCACGACGGATCTGGTCGCCGGCAGAGGCGTACTGGCCGCTCATCGGTCCGGCAATCGCCACGGTGATGTCGGCGAGGGCGGTATGGGGGGACAGCGCGCCCATGCTGATCAGGGCGGCGGCGAGCAGGCTTTTCTTCATCGGTGATCTCCTGTGTTGTTCTGGTCTGGACAAGCGGTTCCGGTGGCGCAGGAGGGCGATTTCTCCCGTACGCCAAAGGGCCGGAAAGCTGAAGGGTAAGCGAATTTTTCACCGTTGCGGGAAAACCATGCGCAGCATGGGTGTTTTTGCGGGTGTCTGGGCGGTACTTTCCTGCTATCGGAGGTGTTCGCGACTTGCGTCGCTCCTACGAAAAAATGCGAATATTTCCCGGTGGTCCTTCCGGAGCGGCGCACGCCAAAGCGCATGGCCGCTGGAGCCGTTATCATCCCTTTCTTTGTGGTGGCCCGGCAGTCCTTGGCCGCCTGATCATGATGGAGTCGATGATGTCGTATCGGAAAGGTTTGCAGAAGTGGATCCCCGGCGTGCTTGCCGCGCTGCCCATGCTGGCTTCGGCCAATGGCTATCTTGAAAACCCGCAGCCCAATGCGATCGAATCCGGTCTGGGGGTGATTTCGGGCTGGCATTGCACGGCGAGCACCGTGGAGGTTTTCATCGACGGGACGAGCATCGGCGAAACTGGAGTCGGCAGTCTCCGTGAGGATGCGGTGTCGGTGTGCGGCCACAACCGCAGCGGCTATGCCTTGCTGTACAACTTCAACCTTGCGGTGCCCGGCGAGCATGAGATCAAGGTCTTTGCCGATGGCAGTCTGCTCGAGACGCGGAAGTTCCGGACGCTGCGCTCCGGTGGTCAGCCTTTCCTTGCCGGCAAGAGCGCCCGCACCACCGTCGATAATTTCCCTGCGCGTGGCCAATCGACCGTGCTCGAATGGAGCCAGGCCAAGCAGAGTTTTGTCGTCGCCGGCACGGCAGACACCGCCAGCATCAACGGCAGCTATACCTTGCGGCGGGTTTCGGTGCAGACGGAAAGGTTCGGTCTGCTCGATACCGAGGACCTCAATGGCATCAAGGCGAGCGGAACGATGACAATTGCCGGCTCCTCGTACCGGCAGAACATCTCCATCCAGCTTGATGCGTCCTCGACGCCTTCGGCGGTCACGGTGAACGGTGATGTGGTTGATATGGGTTTTTATCTCTACGACCGCATCAGCGGCAACCAGCTGGTGGTGGTTGAACGCGGCGCGGCGGTGGTGACGTCCTACATGTATCAGGAGCCCACGCTGGGCTGGTCGAACGAGATTCAGTACTGGGTGAAAAACAATTGAGCGCAATGAACTCATTGCACAGCTTGCAGGCCGATGCTTGCCTGCCCTGGATGATCATCCACTCGCTGATGTCCTCGCTGAAGTCGGTCGCTGCGCATGCGTCATGATCTGAAAGTGCCGTTCGCGGAAAAGGATCAGGCCAAGAAACTCGGCGCACGCTGGGACCCGGCGCGCAAGCTGTGGTATGTCGATGACAAGCTCGACCTGGCCCTGTTTGCCCGCTGGCAGCCGGTGCCGCATGACGGTGCGGCGCCTGCAGCGGCTTCGCCACGCGGTGGAGCGACATCGCGTGTGCGCACCGCCGGCAGTGCGCTGCAGCGCGGCAGCCGTTTTGTCGAACAGAGCCTGAGCTGCGCCTGCCTGCCCTGGGAAGATTGTGAGCGCTGCCGGCAGTAGCCGGTGCGGTGCCCGGTGCGTCCTGTCTGAGCATGGATGAATGGATTCCGGCGCTGCTTGACTGGCTGGCGCTGCCCCAGTTCGGTCTCAGCACGCTGTTCCTGATCGCGCTGCTGTCCGCCACCTTGTTGCCGATGGGTTCCGAGCCGGCGGTGATCGGCCTGCTGCAGCTGCGCCCGGATCTGTTCTGGCCGGCGATCCTGGTCGCCACTGCCGGCAATACCCTGGGCGGGACGATCAGCTGGTGGATGGGACGCGGGGCGCATCGGGCCTGGCAGGTGGCACGGCGCAGCCGGGAGCGGGATGCACAATCGCCGCCGTCACCGCTGCTGCCGTCTGCGCCGCGTCGACTCAGCCGTCACGAACGTCGGGCGCGCATCTGGTTGCGGCGCTGGGGCGCCAAAACCTGTCTGTTGAGCTGGCTGCCGCTGGTCGGCGACCCGCTGTGTGCGGTGGCCGGCTGGTTGAAGCTGCCGTTCTGGCCGTGCGTGGCTTACATGGCGCTGGGCAAGTTCGCCCGCTATCTGGTGATGACCAGCTTCCTGCTGTGGACGCTGGGCTGAGGCGGGCTGCATTATCATGGCGTCCTTGATGAATCCATTCCGACTGGTTTGGCGGACGACTTTCCATGGCACTCAAATCGACCATTTTCAAGACCGGGCTGCAACTGGCCGACATTGATCACGGCTGTTACACCGACCTGGCGCTCACCCTGGCGCGACACCCGAGCGAAACCGACGAGCGCATGATGGTGCGCCTGGCTGCGCTCGCGCTCAATGCCCATCAGGTCGCCGATCTGTGTGGCGGGGACGGGCGGATCAGCTTTGGTGCCGGTCTGTCCAGTCCGGATGAACCGGATGTGCTGGTGGAAGATTTCACCGGCCGGGTGCGGCTGTGGATCGAAGTCGGTCAGCCTGATGACAAGGCGTTGGCCCGTGCCTGCGGCAAGGCGGATGCGGTGATCGTCTACGCTTATGGTCCGGCGGCGGAAGTGTGGTGGCGCGGGATCGAGAGCAAGCTGAGTCGACTTGAGCGGCTGCAGGTGTGGCGTCTGCCGGCGGCGGATGCGCAGGCGCTGGGGCGGATGGCCGCGCGCAGCATGCAGTTGCAGGCCACGGTGCTCGAAGCCCAGCTCACCCTGGGCAATGCTGCGGCCAGCGTGACGCTTGAAGCGCTGCGCTGGAAATAGCCCGCGACCGGCTTACTCGCTGGCCTCTTTGTCATCGTCATCATCGCTGCTCACCACTGCCTTGACACCGGCCGCCGCAACATCGACGGTGGTACCGACCACCGTGGCGGTGACGCTGACGGCGGTGGCAGCGACGGAAACTGCCGCGCCAGCTACTGCGGTGAGGGCACAGCCGCCCAGCGTCAGCGGAGCAAGGATCAGCAGTGTGGTCCGCAGAGCGGTCAGACATCGGGAAATCAGCATGGGATTGGAGGCAGGGGGAGGCAGAGGTCGATGGAGGTGAAGGATGGAGCTCAATGAGCTGGAGCAGCTGCTCACCGAGACGATGCCTTTCGGCAAATACAAGGGGCGCATTATCGCTGACTTGCCCGGTCCGTATCTGGCCTGGTTTGCCCGCGAAGGTTTTCCGGCTGGCCGGCTGGGGCGACTGCTTGCCCTGATGCACGAGCTGGATCATAACGATCTGCGTGGCCTGTTGTTGCCGCTGCGGGGGAGGGCGTCGTAACTACCCTGCGGTGTTGGCTGAACTGCTGACGGAAGTGCGCTGGAAAACTGGTGTATCTTCTGCGGACTGATTTTTACAACTGAGTTTCACAACCGGGTTTTACAACCGAACTGCGCGTGCGCAGACAACAAGGAGACGAAGGATGTTTTCACATGTGATGGTGGGTTCGAACGACATTGATCGTGCGCAGGCGTTCTACGACGCGCTGCTGGGCGTGATCGGTGCTGGTGCCGGGATGCGGGATGCGGATGACCAAGGCAATGTGCGGGTGTTCTACCGCCACGGCGACAGCATGTTCTGCCTCACCAAGCCGATCAATGGCGCGCCGGCCACGGTGGCCAATGGCGGTACGATCGGTTTCAACTGCACATCGGGCGAGCAGGTCAAGCAGTTCCATGACGTCGCCGTCGCCAATGGCGGCACTTCCTGCGAAGATCCCCCGGGCGTGCGCGACACCAAGTTTGGCCCGGTTCATCTCGCCTACGTGCGCGATATCGACGGCCACAAGCTGTGCGCGATGTACATGGGCGCCTGATCCGGACTGCGCCTCCGCTGGGTCCGGATCGCCGGATCGCCCGATCGTCATGTCCGCGCAGGCGGGCATCCAGTCTCTTTAATCCTCAGAGGCGGGAGCCGGCACCATGACGCTTAGCGTGCTGCGCCGCCGAGAATGCCGCTGCCGTCGCACTCGGCGCTGAGATAACGGGCTTCGCTGCTCATTTTGAGCGGCCCCATCTCGCGGCTGTTGATTTCGGCGGTCGTCGAGAAGTGGCGGCGGTCATGGACGGTGGTGGTGAAGCGGCCGCTGCCGTTCATTTCCTTGCCGCTGCACACCACTTCGCCCTGCACGGTGCTGCCTTGCCGGTTGACCTTGGTGAAGGTGCAGTCGCCTTCCTGCTGCCCTTCGCGGATCACGCCACGGGCGGCATCTTCGGCGCTGATACAGTTGCGGAGGGTCACTTTCATGCCGCCGTCGAGGCTGATGTTCATCCCCATGCGTGCCATCTGCTCTTCCATCATCTTGCGCGCAGCGGGCGGCATGTTTTTCAGCTCCGCCTGCATCTGCAGCATTTGCTGTGCCAGGCCACCGCCCTGGCCGCCGGCGCCAGGCTCGAATTGCTGTTCCATTTGCCACATTCCGGGATCGATTTCCTGAGCCTGCAGCGGTGCGCTGGTCAGCAGGGCGGCGCAGAAGAGGCTGATGGGGAAAGCTGCTTGCATGAACGTTCTCCAGATCGCGTGAGTTGAGAGGGTGGGCAGGGGATGTTACCGTGCAAAATCCGATTGTGTGGCTGGAATGTCTCAATCCATGAATCCGACCAAGTCTGCTCAACTTTCCGCCAGCGCGTCTTCGCCGTGGCCGGTGATCCTGCTCGGCCTGCTGGCGCTGGCAATGGCAATGGGCGTGGGGCGCTTCGCCTTTACGCCGATGATGCCGCTGATGATGCGCGATGGGAGCCTTGATGCCGCCACCGGCACCGAATGGGCGGCGGTCAACTATCTCGGTTATCTGCTGGGTGCCTTGAGTGCCTCCTGGTTTGCCCGTCAGCTGAAGCTCGGCCTGCACGTCGGCCTGATCGGGGTTGCGCTGAGCACCCTGGGGATGATGGCGGCGGATCTGAGCCAGTCCTGGGTGGGCGGCAGCCTGCGTCGCGCAGGCGCCGGCTCCAGCGGCGTCCGCAGCGGGGAGCAGTGGTGGCAATGGCGCGGTTGTGCTCTGTTATGCCGCCTTTGGTTTTGGCTACATCGTGCCGGCGACTTTCCTGCCGACCATGGCGCGTGAGCTGGTGGACAATCCGCTCGTCTTTGGTCTGACCTGGCCGGTCTTCGGCGCGGCTGCGGCCTTGTCGGTGGTGCTGGTGTCGCGCCTGCTCGGCGGCTGGTCACGGCAGCGGGTGTGGGCGCTGGGGCAGAGCATCATGGCGTTCGGCACTTTGCTGCCCCTGTTGCAGCAAAGCCTGCTGACGCTGACCGGTGCGGCGCTGCTGGTGGGCGGCACTTTCATGATCACCACCATGGCCGGTCTGCAGCTGGCGCGCGAACGCATGCCGGCCAATCCGACCGTGCTGCTGGCACGCATGACTGCAGGTTTTGCTGCCGGCCAGATTGCCGGACCGCTGCTGGTGCGCCTGATCGGCCAGCACCAGTTGCTTGGCCTCGACGCGCTCGGCTGGGCGCATCTGCTCGCCACCTTGCTGCTGGCGCTGTCGGCAGCCTGGCTGTGGTGGGGTGGCAAGCCGGCGGCCACTGCCAGGGCTGATAAGACTGAGAGCTGATCAGCTCGAGGGCTGGCCAGGCAGCGGACTTGTCCCCAGCCCATGGGGACAGCGCTGTGAGCCGGCTTGTGGATAAGTGGCGTCAGGCCTTGCCAGTGCTGGGTATGGCGGAATTGCCTGTTTTTTGAGCAGGCGGCTGATCTTCAGTCCATCCCTGCCGGACGCAGGATCAGGGTGTCGCCGCGCTGGGTGAATTCCAGCGTCTTCAGCACGCTCATGCCGAGCAGGATGTCGCGCTCGCCCATTCCCGGATTGAGCTGGGCAGGAACATTGCGAAAGCGGAACGGGCCGAGCTCAAGTTCGCGGATGCGGGTGCTGAACACTTCGACGGTGCCATTGGCGGTGCTCACCAGACCTGCTGCGCCGGGCTGCAGGCCGAGCTCCCCGGCGAGTGCGGCAGGAATCGAAGTGTGCGTGGCGCCAGTGTCGAGCAGAAAGCGCACCGGCTGACCATTGATGGTGCCGGGGGCGAGGTAATGACCAGCGCGGTTGCGCTGCAGGCGCCATTCCCGGCTGTCGGCACTGACGGCAAGATTGCGGTTGGGATCGTCGCGGCGGTCGATCAGATCATCAAAAACCGTCCAGCCGAGGGCGAGAAAAGCCAGCGTCGCCAGCACGCCCATGCGGCGGCCAAGTTTGTCGGTGCCGTGCTGCTCAGCTTGGCGCATCTCGGCAGTCCGCTCAGACGACGTACATCGGCTGGTTGTCACGCAGGCGCAGCCAGCCTTTGACGATGCGATAGATCACCCACAGTCCGTTGCCCAGCAGCACCAGCCAGCCGATGCCGATGAACACGGTGACCAGGCCGACAAAACTCCACAGCAAGGCGTACCAGAAGGTGCGCATCTGCCAGCGGAAATGACTTTCGACAAAAGTGCCGGCGACATCGGCGCGCTTGAGGTAGTTGATGACGATGCCGAAGATCGCGGTGACGCCAGCGAGAAATGACACCGCATAGAGGGCGTAGATGATGGTGGCGAGCGTTTTGGCGGCTTCATCCCGAGCGGTGGTGGGGAGTTGCTCCATGTGTGACTTTCCTTGGATTGATCGAACTCGTCTGCGGAGGTTCAGTGCAGAACATGGCCTGACAATGCCGCCAGCCGCGAGCAGGGTCAAGTACCCTTCGCCAGGATGAGATCCACGGCGCATCGGTACTGCCTGCTTTGTTGCCGTTCTGTTCGAGTCATTCGCGGTGATTCCGATTACACTGGAATGGCTTCGCAGCACATAACAGGAGGAGTACTCATGGCAATGATGAAAGCAACTGTTTTTGTAGCGCCTGGTCGGATCGAGCTGGTGGACAAGCCGATTCCCGAAGTCGGCCCCAATGATGCCCTGATCCGCATCACCACCACCACGATCTGCGGCACCGATGTCCATATCCTGAAAGGCGAGTATCCGGTCAAGACCGGCCTGACCATCGGTCACGAGCCGGTCGGGGTGATCGAAAAGCTCGGCAGTGCGGTGCAGGGGTATACCGAAGGTCAGCGGGTGATCGCCGGGGCGATCTGCCCGAGTTTCACCTCTTATGCTTGCCAGGATGGTTTTCCGTCGCAGGATGGCAGCTATCTCATCCCCAGCGGCCAGTGCGGCAGCCATGGCTACAAGGCCACCGCCGGCTGGCGTTTCGGCAACCTGATCGACGGTACCCAGGCCGAATATGTGCTGGTGCCCGATGCGCAGGCCAACCTTGCCCCCATTCCGGACGGCCTCACCGATGAACAGGTGCTGATGTGCCCGGACATCATGTCCACCGGCTTCAAGGGCGCGGAGAACGCCAATATCAGGATCGGTGACACTGTGGTGGTGTTTGCGCAGGGGCCGATCGGCTTGTGTGCCACCGCCGGTGCCCGTCTGCTGGGGGCGACCACCATCATCGCGGTCGATGGCAATGATCACCGCCTGGGCATTGCGCACAAGATGGGCGCCGATGTGACGCTCAACTTCCGCAACTGCGATGTGGTCAGCGAAGTGATGAAGATCACTGGCGGTCGCGGTGCTGACAGTTCGATCGAGGCGCTGGGTACGCAGGCGACCTGGGAGCAGGCGCTGCGGGTCTTGAAGCCGGGCGGCACCTTGTCCAGCCTGGGGGTGTATTCCGATGATCTCAAGATTCCGATGGCTCATTTTGCTGCCGGGCTGGGGGATCACACCATCCGCACTGCGCTTTGCCCCGGCGGCAAGGAACGCATGCGCCGGCTGATGAACGTGATTGCTGGCGAGCGGCTTGATCTCGGTGTGCTGGTGACGCATCAGTACAAGCTGGATGACATCGTCGCTGCTTATGACTTGTTCGCCAATCAGCGTGATGGCGTGCTGAAGATCGCCGTCAAGCCCTGATTGCTCCGGTGCAAGCCGATCTCCGACCGCTCCATCCGGAGCGGTTTTTCGTTGTGGCTTCGCAGCATGCTGTGGTCTTGTCTGTATCGAGTGTTTATGCAGCTCGTATTGCAGGGGCTGGCAGCAGGCGGTAGAGTCCGGCAGTCTGCTGGGCGGGACAAACTGCACAAGGAGTTTTTTCATGACTTCATGCCATCACGATCACGGAGGCGCCGTGAACAAGCACACAAATACCCCTCGATCTGCGGTGAGAGGCTGGCGCAAGGCGGGTGCGGTGGCGCTGCTGCTGGCCTGGAGTCTGGGCGCGGGCATGGTCAGCGCCCGCGTGTTGTCGGATGAAGTCCAGCAGGCTCTGGAGCAGCAGGACAATGCCCATGTGCAACAGCCCGGTTTTGTCGAGGTCGAGCTGGATGCTGCATTGTGGGAGCGCCATTATCGGCTGCTGGACGACTGGTTGAGCAAGTCGGGGCAGTCGTCCGCGTCGGCGACGGCAACTTTGCCCGATTCGGACATGGGGCCGATCGAGCGTGCCATGCGCCTGATCGAAGCCCGCGAGGGCAAGCTGCCGCGTGTGCGCTACCACATCGAATACCGGCGGGTGGCCTTGCCGGCGCTCGATGACTGGGAGCCGCGTGCTCAGCTGCAGATCAGCCGCTTCAATCTCGGGCCTGTCCTGCGGCGCGAGCTGCTTGCTGCCCTCGGTGCGGAAAACGTCGCTGCTCCCGAGGAGTTCGGCATTGGCCCCCATGTGCGCTGGCGCTTCGTCATCGGGCCGGCGCAGGGCATGAAAGCGGAGATCTGGCGCAGTGCCCGCCAGCTGCTCGGCGCCGCCGAGGCGGAAGCGGCCGACTGTCTCGGCATCCCATGTCTGTCCACTGACCTGGTGGCCGGTCCGACTTCCGGTTGGCAGGAACTTGAGCAGCCGCCGCAGTTTGCCCCGCCGCTGGCGGGCGAGTTTGCCGATGCCGCCGCGGCTGCCGGCATCGTTGCCGCCGCCGGGCTGGGGCCGGACAATCTCGGCTATGGCGAAATGGTCGAAACCGCCAGCCCGACTGCGCCGCAGCTGGTGCTGCTGGTGAGCGAGGGCCTGGGGGCGGACCCGGCGCTGGAAGTGCTCGCCCTGCAGCCGGCGGTGATGGATGATGCCATTGCCCAGTTGTGGCTGCGACGGGTCGAAATGGCCCCCGGCGTGTCCTGGAGTCAGTTGCCGATTTACCGGCCTGGCCGCCAGTAAGCGCCAGTAAGCGAAGCGTCAATCTGGTGAGCTGCATCTTGTCGAACTGGGGCCATCGCCCTTCCCTGTACTCTGCCACATCCCTTGCCGATGCCGTTTGAGCTTGAAACTTACCTGGCGCGGATCGCCTATCAGGGGCCGCGCGAACCGGGTTTGACAGCCTTGCATGCGCTCACCCGCGCGCACGTCGAAACCATTCCCTTCGAAACCATCGATGTGCTGCTTGGGCGACCGATCGAGCTGGCGCCGGCGGCGGTGTTCGACAAGCTGGTGCGCCAGCAGCGCGGCGGTTATTGCTTCGAGCATAACGGGCTGTTTCTGCAGGCGCTGGCGGCGTTCGGCTTTCAGGTGCGGCCGCTTGGCGCCCGGGTGCGGCTGCGCACGCCCGACCGCAGCACCGTGCCGGCACGCACCCATCTGTTCATCGAAGTGCAGCTGGATGGCGAACCTTGGCTGACCGATGTCGGTTTTGGCGGCTTTTCACTGACCGCTGCCTTGCGCTGGCAGGCGGACATTGAGCAAGTCACCCCTCATGACCGTCGTCGGCTGGTCAAGACAGAGGGAGAGCGGGAGGGCGCAGAGCGCTGGTTCCACCAAGTCTGGCAGGACGACAGCTGGCTGGATGTCACCGAGTTCGGCGGCGAGAACATGCCGTTTGCCGATCAGCAAGTGGCGAACTGGTATACCTCCACTCATCCGGCCTCCAGCTTCATGGGATCGCTGATGGTGGCACGCGCACTGCCTGATGGCGGCCGCCTCGCCTTGCTTGGCGATGAATTGCGCCACCGCCTGCCGGATGGTCGCCTGCACATCCGGCACATCGATGCGCAAGACTTGCCGGCGGTGCTGGCCGAGCACTTCGGCATCCGCTGGCCCGCAGGGGTGGAGGCGGCACAGTTACTGGCGCAGCCACCAGCGGTTGGCTGAGCGTGCTTCTTTTCAAGCGCATGGTGAAAAGTCGGCTCTGCAGGATGACGACAACTGCCCCAGCCATTCGATGCCGGAAGGTTTCGTAGGGGCGGGTTTGAAACCCGCCCCTACAGGTGCATTGCCATTGCGGTCACCCGCTCGGGCGAACATATTTGCGGGACAGCCAGCCTGACAGGCCCAGTGGGGCCAGGCAGGCAGCGGGGGATGGGCATCGGATGATGGAGATGCGCTACCGGCAACTGGTCTCCCGGAGGAAAGCCGTTTATTCTTACAAAACGATAATCGATGTTTTTAAGGTACGACCATGACCGCAGCCGCTACCGCAACGCTGTCCAGCAAGTTTCAGATATCGATCCCGAAGGCTGTGCGCGAAGAACAGCACTGGCAGGCCGGGCAGGAATTCGTCTTCATCCCCAAGGGCAAGGGAGTGCTGATCATGCCCGTGCCTGAACTGAACCAGTTGGCTGGCATCGCCAAGAGCGCATGCGCCGACGGCTACCGCGATCGCGAGGACCGCTACTGATGGCGGCCGCAGCACCGCCGCGAGTGGTCGATACCTCTGCGTGGATCGAATGGCTCACCGGCAGCGCGCTGGGCAAGAGACTTGGCCGGCAGATTCCGGACAAGCCGCAGTGCATCGTGCCCACCATCGTGCAACTCGAACTGTCCAAGTGGCTGGTGCGCGAACTCGGCGAGGAACAGGCCGACCAAGTGATCGCCTATACGCAAAAATGCGTCGTTGTGCCGATGGACACCCGCATCGCGCTGCTGGCGGCAGACCTGCACCGCGAGCACAGGCTGGCCACCGCTGACGCCATTGTCTACGCGACGGCACGGCAGCGGGGAGCGGAACTGCTCACCTGTGATGCACACTTCAAAGACCTGCCGGAGGTGGTGCTGTTTGCCAAGAGTGCCTGATTCGCAAAATCTGGCTGGGAGTCGGAGTGAGCACCGTCCAGAGAACACTCGTTTCAGGCTCTCGTCGACGTGGGTGAGGCCCTTGGTTGGGCCAGAAACCGTGCATGAGCATCCCCCCCAACTGCCCGGTCTCGGCTCTGATCTTCTCTCGGGGCAGGTTTGCCTGGCAAAACAAAGTGCCTGTTCCCTTGTTTCATTGCCGGAAGGTTTCGCAGGGGCGGGTTTCAAACCCGCCCCTGCACGTACATTGCCATTGTGCTTATCCGCCCTGTGGCATGATGTTCGCTTTGCCAAGCAGGACAGAAGCAGGGGATGACTCGTTTTTTGCACACTGCCGACTGGCAGATCGGGCGGCAGTACGCGCGTTTTGCTGCGGAAGATGCGGCAGCGCTGAGTGAAGCGCGCTTTGCGGTGGTCGAGCGCATTGCTGCGCTGGCGCAGGCTGAGAATGTGACCGCCGTGCTGGTGGCCGGCGATGTGTTTGATACGCAGACGGTGTCCGAGCGCACGCTGCGGCGGCTGTTCAATGCGCTGGCGGCTTATTCGGGACCGTGGATCATGATTCCCGGCAATCACGATGCAGCGCTGGCGGAAAGTGTATGGACGCGGGCGCAGCGCCTGGGCGTGGTGCCGGCGAATGTTCATCTGGCCTTGCAGCCGCAGGTGCTTGAATTTGCTGCGGCCGGTTTTGCCGTGCTGCCGGCACCCTTGCGCCAGCGCCATACCCATGAAGATCTGACTGCCTGGTTTGACGAAGCGGAAACTGGAGCGGGCTTGCTGCGCATCGGCCTCGCCCATGGCAGCGTCACGGGCGTGCTGGCGGCAGACATTGATTCGCCCAATCCGATTGCTGCCGACCGTGCGCAGCGGGCGCGGCTCGATTATCTGGCGCTGGGTGATTGGCACGGCTGCCGTCAGCTGGATGCACGCAGCTGGTATGCCGGCACCCCTGAGCAGGATCGCTTCAAGGCCAATGCGCCGGGCAATGTGCTGTTGCTGGAGCTTGCGGCGCCGGGCGCGGAGCCGGTGGTGGAGCTGCGGTCGGTCGGTGCCCATCGCTGGTTCGAGCTGAACGCCAGGCTGGCGGTGCCGTCCGATCTGGAGCAGCTGCTGGCCGAGCTGGCAGCTTTGCCGGCGGCAGCCGTGGTGGCGCTGACGGTGAGCGGTGAGCTGGATCTGGCACAGCGTGAGCGCTTGCAACAGGCTTTGGCGGCGGCGGAGGCGCGGCTGCGCAGCTTGCAGGTGGATCTGTCCGGCGTCCAGCTGGCGCTGGGTGAACAGGATCTTGCCGGTCTGCACGCGGATGGCTATGTCGCGGCGGTCATCGACGAGCTGCGGACGCGGGCGGCAGCGGAAGACGAAACCAGCCTCGCGGCCCGCGATGCGTTGCTGATTCTGGCCGGCATGCTGGGCGTGGGCGTGGGCGGACCGGAGGGCGCAGTATGAAGTTGTGCCGCTTTCGTATCGAGCAGCTGCGCCAGTTCCGCACACCGCTGGTGGTCGAGGATCTGACGCCGGGAATCAACCTGTTTGTCGGCCCCAATGAATCGGGCAAAAGCAGCATCGTACGTGCTTTGCGCGCTGCGTTTTTCGAGCGACACCGTTCGTCGAGCGTCGAAGATCTGCAGCCGTGGGGAGATTCGGCGGCCACACCGACGATTGCACTGGAATTCGACTGGCAAGGGGAGCGCTGGGCGCTCAGCAAGAGTTTTCTGCGCCAGAAGCGCTGTGATCTGCGCATTGGCGGACAAACCTTGAATGGCGAGGAAGCGGAAGAACGGCTGGCCGCTCTGCTCGGTTTCGAGCTGTCCGGGCGCGGCGCGAGCAGACCGGAGCACTGGGGTGTCCCTGGTTTGCTGTGGATCGAGCAGGGTGCCGGGCAGGAAATCGCCCAGCCAGTGTTGCATGCCGGTAAGCATTTGCAGGCGGTGCTCGGCAGCAGCCTCGGTGAAATGATGAGCAGCGGTGGTGATGCACTGATTGCCGAAGTCGAGCGCGAGCGCGGTTTGCTGCTCACCGCCCAGGGACGACCGCGCGCACAATACCTTGAGGCGATCGACGCGCACGCCGCGCTGCAGGGCGAGACGGCAGCGCTGGAGGAGCGCGTTGCCCAGTATCGCCATCAGGTCGACCGTCTCGCCAGCTTGCAGACCGCGCTGCAGCGGGATGAAGCAGAGCAGCTGTGGACGGTGTATCGCGCGCAGCGCAGCGCGGCGCAGGAAAAACTCAACGAGATTGCCGGCTGGGAGCGCAGCCAGGCACACGAGCAGGAAGCTCTGCAGGCCTGTGAGGCCAATATCGTCACCAGTACGGCGCTGCTGCAGCGTTTTGCCGCTCAGCAGAGCGAGTGCGGCCAGCGCGAAGCGGCCTTGCAGGCTGCTCGCCAGACCCTGAGCCTGCGTCAGGCGGAAGAGCCGGCGCTGAACGATGGCCTGCAGCAGGCCCGCGCGGCTTTTGCCGCAGCGCGCAACCTGCTTCAGGCGGCACGCAATGCCGAACAGCAGGCGGGCTGGCAAGCTGAGTTGCGCCGGCTTGAACTCGAACTGGCCGATGGACAGCAGCGCGTGGCGCGGGTCGAAGCTTTGCAGACCGAGCTGATCGCGCAAGCAGCGCGTTTGCAGCAACTGCAGCTAGCGCCCAAGCCGCTGAAAGCGCTGCGTGCCCTGGGGCCGCAACTGCTGGCACTCGAAGTGCGGCAGCAGGCACTGGCGACGCGGCTGCAGTTTGCACTGGCCTCCGGTGAGCAAGTGCTGCTCGATGGCGAAGTGCTCGCGGGCGAAGGCGAACGGCTGTTGCTGAGCGAGGCCGAGTTGCAACTGCCCGGTGGCGGGCGTTTGCGCATCCTGCCCGGCGGTGAGGATGTCGCTAGTCTGCAGCGCGAAGGTCTGCGTCTGCAGGACGAGCAGGCGAGTCTGTTGCGCAGTCTGGGGGTGGCATCGCTGGCTGAAGCGGAGTTGCGGGTCGAGGAAGCGCGTGCCGTGCAGGAAGCCTTGCAACGCGATGAGGCGGTGCTGCAGTCGCTCGCCCCGGCCGGGCTGGCGGATCTGCAGGCGCGTCAGCAGCAGGCTTTGAGCAGACAGGCCGCTTTGCAGGCACTGCTCGCCAGCGCCGCGCCGGTGGAAGCTGCCCCGCCGACGGTCAGCGCCGCGCAGCAACAGCTTGATGCGGCGGAGCGGGTGCTGCAGGAACGCGAGCAGACACACGCCCAGTGGCGCAGCGATTGTCTGCTCGCCACCCAGGCGGCCGAAGCGGCGCAACGGGAGTGGCAGCAGCTTGCCGCAGCGATTCAGCAGCCGGATCGGCTGCAGCGCGAGCAGGCAGCGCAGGCGCAGCTGATTGAGCTGCGCACACGTGCAAGCCAGCTGCAGGCGGCGCTTGCGCTGCGTGCCGAGCAGATTGCTGCCGCCAATGCCGCGCTGCTGCGCCAGGATGTCGAACGGCTGGAGCGCAGTGCCGATGCACTGGAAAACAGCGTCCGTCAGCGGCGCATCGAAGTCGAGCGCCTGCGTGCCAGCCTGAGTGCGCAGGATGCGGAAGGATTGGAAGAACGGGCCGCTTTGCTGGCGGCAGAGCGTGAGCGTGCCGGCCGGCGCGAAGCTGAGTTTGGCCGCCGCGCGCGGGCGCTCGATCTGCTGCTCGGCTTGCTGCAGACGCAACG
>JAVEVA010000038.1:0-6776 GCA_034005275.1 Thauera sp.
TAGATCTGGTTGAGGTATTTGGTGCCGAGCTGGGAGGCGGAGAGGGCGAGGTTGGTGAACGAGGCCATCACCGCGAAGAAGGTCGCTTTGAGTTTGGGTGGGGCGGAGTTGGCGATCCAGGCCAGCATCGGCACCATCGATACCTGGCCGAGCGGGGATTCGAGCGCAGTGTTGGCGATGGCGATGAAGCGCGCATCGACGATGCCGCCAGTGTGGGCGGCGGTCCATTCATGCACGCCGTAGAACATGCTGATGATGGGCAGTGACAGCGTGGTGGCGGCGAGGGTGAGGAATACCACGATGTGGGCGATCGACTTTTCGGCCATGAAGCGGCGGAAGATGAACAGCCCGGCCAGGGTCAGGGTGCTGGTGATGAGGTCGAGGCGGGAGAGGAAGCTCTGGTCGAAGCCGAGTTCGTCGATCATCCACCAGCTGGCGCCGGCGCCAGCGCTGGGCATGGCGCGGAAGGTGAAGATGATGATCACGGTGCCGAGCAGGGTGCGGCGCGCGTCAGGCGACAGTTCGCGCAGCAGGCGGGAGATCATCACTGCGATGATGAGGAAGGAGCCGAGGAAAATGATTTCCTGGCCGTATTCGATGCCCGACAGGCCGATGCTGATGGTGAAGGCGACGAAGACCGCGCTGCCGCCAAGAATCCACCAGTTGGGCGGGGTGCTTTCTTCCGCTGCATAGAGGAGACGGTCGATTTCGGCTTCGTCGCGGCCCAGCCGGCGCAGGCGGGCGGCTTCGCGGCGCTTGAGCAGGCTGGCCAGCACGACGCCGCTCACCGACAGCAGCGGAATCACCAGCGCGAGCTGGTAGATGCGCAGGTAGATGGCCACTTTTTCGCTTTCGACCAGATGCTCTGCGCCTTCGAACATGGCGACGTTGATCAGCGATACCAGCACCGTGCCGCCGATGATGGCGATGCGGCCCAGCGTCTGCATGGTGGTGTGCATGAAGCGGATCTGCTCGGCAGCAATGGGCGCGCCCTGTTCATCCAGGCGCGGCACCGCTTCCACCGTCATCGCATCGGCGACGGCGTCCTGCACCACATAGCCGACTGGCGCGAGCAGAGTGGATAGCACGAACCACACTTCCACCGGCATCAGCGAGCGCATCGCTTCGGGTTCGCCGATGAGGCCGACCATGATCAGCAGGCTGGCGGCAATGAGGCCGGCGCCCAGATACACCAGCGCGGCTTTGTGGCGCCACAGCAGGTCCACCAGGTGGCCGATGGGCATTTTCAGTGCCCACGGAATATAGGCCCAGAAACCGAGCGCGGCGAGGAAGGCGGCTGACAGACCGAGATAGTCCTTGACGAAGAAGGTGCCGACGATGCCGGTGAGACCGGAAACGCCGGCAGCGCAATACACCATCAGCGGCGGCAGGTAGGACAGCCGCAGTTCGCGGCCGAGCGCGAGAATGTTGTGCTTGATCGAGGTGTGCAGTGCAGTGAGCATGAATTCAACGTATCAACAGCAGAACGGCCGGCCGGCAACAACGGGCAGCTTCGTCAGCGCGGCAAAATGAGGACTGTAGCAGGCCTTCGAGCCAGGGGACGATTCATGGTGGCGGCAGCGCCGCACGCCCAAAGGCGAAATACACTGCACTCAGCGCCGGGAACGCTGCTGCCACGCTCCAGGCCAGTACACCGGTTTCGGGGGCGGCCGGGATGGTGGCGAAGAGTTTGCCGAGCAGCATGTTGCCGAGCAGCACCATCAAGCCACCGGCGGAAGCGAGGGCGCCGTAATGAACCGGCAGCAGACGCTGGCGGGCAAAAGCAGGTACCAGTGCCATCGCCACCGGCACGGCGAACATCTGGCCGGTGGTGAGCAGGGCGAAGCCGAGCACCAGCGGCAGGCGCGGCGGCAGACGTCTGCATAGTTCAGCCAGCGGCAGCTGGCAGCTCACCACCAGCGCCGAGGCGAGCGCGAACAGCCAGCCCATGTCGCGCGCGCCGCCTTGCGAGCGCTCCAGTTCCACCGGCAGGCCGAGATAGAGCTGGTTGTAGCTGAGCAGATAGCTGCTGTAGAACAGCGCGAAGATGAGGAATGGCCGGTTGGCGAACAGCGCACTCCAGCCCCAGCCGCCTGCGGGCGGGATGGCGGGTTTGAGTGCCGGCAGGCGCGAGTGCAGCACCAGCAGGGCGAGCAGGAAGACCGCTGCGCTGACCAGTGCCATCGGCATGAAGCCGATTTCGAACAGCAGGCTGCCGAGCAGTGGCCCGGCGACGGCGCCCAGCTCACCGTACACGGCAAACTGGGCAAAGATATTGCGCTCCTGGTCCGGTGATTGATCCTGAATGCGTGCGGCGAGCGCTTCGAGGCAGGGCGAGAACAGTGCGCCGCCGATGCCGGTGAGCGCGGCGCCGAGCAGCATCATCGCCGCCGAGTCGGCGGCGGCAAAGCACAGATAGCCGGCAATGCGCACCATGCAGCCGATCAGGATCAGGCTGCGGCAGCCGTGGCGCTCGGCCAGCGTGCCGCCGATGAAGAACATGCCTTGCTGGGAAAACGTACGCACGCCCAGCACCAGGCCGACCATCCAGCCGGCGAGAGCCAGATTCTGGCTCATGTGCAGAGCAAGGAAAGGGACGATGGCGTAGAAACCGAGATTGAAAACCAGCTGAGTGCGGAGCAGCAGCTGGCGCGAAGGCAGTACGTTGATACTGGGGGCAGGCATTACGGAGCGGGGCATGGCGGGGTGCTGAGTTGCCAGGGAATCGGCAAGCGGTATTGTTCGTGCTCCAGGTGCACGACGCGGATGCCGAACGCCTGTGCCAGCAGGGCATCGTTCAGAACAGTGGCCGGTGGCCCGTCGGCGATGAGCTTGCCTTGATGCAGCAATACGAGGCGGTGACAGAAGCGTGCGGCCAGCACCAGATCATGCAGCACCACTGCCACTGCCAGGCCGTTGGCAGCTTCGCGGGTGAGCAATTGCATGATGCTCAGCTGGTGAGCGGGGTCGAGTGCGGCGAGTGGTTCGTCGGCAAGCAGAATCGCCGGCTCGCTGGCCAGCGCCCGCGCCAGCATCACGCGCGCCCGTTCGCCGCCGGACAGCGTCAGCACATTGCGCTGGGCGAGCGCGCTGCTGGCGGTGGCAGCGAGCATGCGGTCGACGATGGCAGCATCGTGCGCACTGCGGCCGTCGCCGTGGGGAAGACGACCAAGCGCAACCACGTCGTGCACCGCCAGCGGCCAGTGCACGCGGTGGCCCTGGGCCAGATAGGCCAGTCGCTGTGCCCGCTGTGCTGCGCTCAGGGTGGCCATCGGCTGACCGTCGAGCAGCAGCTCGCCGTCAGCGGCCTGCAGGCCGGCGAGGCATTTGAGCAGGGTCGATTTGCCCGCACCATTGGCACCGATGATGCCGGTAAGCTCACCGGCGCCAAGGCGGAAGTCGACTGCGTCCAGCAGCCGGCGACCGTCGTCGGTCTGCACGCTGAGCTGGCGGCCTTCGAGACGGGCGGAAGTCGTCCCGCTCATGGCAGCATCTCCTTGCGCGTGCGCACAATGAGATAGAGGAAAAACGGCGCGCCGACGAGGGCAGTGAGCACCCCGAGTTTGAGTTCGGGGCCACCGCTGTGCAGCAGGCGCACCCCCAGATCGGCGAGGGTGAGCAGGATTGCGCCGGCCAGCGCCGCCAGCGGCAGCAGACGCCCCGGGTCGCCACCGGCGAGGGGACGCATGAGGTGGGGCGCGACCAGGCCAATGAAGCCGATCGCACCCGATACCGAAACGGCAGCGCCGACGGCAGCCGCACTGCCGAGCAGTACTTGGCGGCGCAGGCGGCGGAGGTCGATGCCGAGCGACTGGGCAGTTTCTTCGCCCAGACTGAGCGCGCGCAGCCCGCGTCCGCAACTGAGCAGCAGGGCGCTGCCGACGACGATGAACGGCAGTGCGATCACCACATCGTCACTGCTGCGGTCAGCCAGTGAGCCCATCATCCAGAACACGATCTCGCTCAGGGCGGAAGGGTTGGGTGACCAGTTCAGCACCAGTGAAATCAGCGCACCGCACAGCGAAGACACCGCCACTCCGGCCAGAATGAGCGTGGTGCTGGCAGTGTGGCGGCCGGCGAGCGCAAACACAAAACCGACGGCTGCTGCGGTGCCGACGCCGCCTGCCAGCGGCAGGGCAAGATAGAAGCGGTCGGCAAAGCCAGTGTAGAGCGCCAGCACTGCGCCCAGCGCCGCGCCACTGGAAATACCCAGCAGACCCGGCTCGGCAAGCGGGTTGCGCAGCAGACCTTGCATCGCCGCACCGGCCAGGCCGAGCGCTGCGCCAACGGCAAGGCAGAGCAGGGTGCGCGGCAGGCGGATGTCGAGCAGGATGCGTTGCGGAATTTGCTCGCCCGCCAGGGTGCCGCTGAACAGACGCCAGGGACTCAGGTCGACATAGCCGGTCATCAGCGACAGCAGGCTGAGCAGCAAGGCGGCAGCAAACAGCAGGCTGGCCGAACGGCGGGGTGAAAGGTGTTTCATGGTTGTGTGTCCGCAGCGAGCAGCATGGCCGCTGCATCCAGATTCCAGTCGCCGCCACACACGGTCAGGCGTGCCGGCATCGCCAGTTCGCGCACGCCGAGTGCGGTGATCGCCTGATGTTGCAGCAGGCGGTTGCCCAGGGTGGGCTGATCACGGCGGTAATCGCTGGTGATCAACACCGCAGGGGCGTGGGCGATCAGTTGTTCCAGCGGTAAATGACCGTAGCCGACGAGGCCGGCCTGGGCGCCACCGTTGTCATGACCACCGGCGGCAAAGATGTCGTGATAAAGGGTGTGGCTGCCGGCGCTGAAACCGCCGCTGATAAATTGAGTGGCGAGGGGACGGGGCTTGCGGTGATGGGCTTCAAGTGCGCGGGCGCGCTGCTCGAAGTCAGCGATCAAGGCTTCGCCGCGCTCGATTTCGCCCACGGCGGCGGCGACGGTGCGCAGCTCGCTGGCCACTTCGGCAAAGCTGTTGGCGCCTGGAATGGCGAGCACCGGAATGCCGAAGCGGCGCAGCATGGCGGTGGTGTGGCGGGTGGTGTAGCTGCCTACCAGCACCAGATCGGGAGCCATGGCGATCACTTCTTCGGCGTTGCCGGTCGCCACCGGCAGCCCCTCTGCCTCGGCGTGGAGCACGGTGTTGAGCGCGCTCTGGCTGAGAATCGACAGCGCCTGGATGCGTTCACGTTCGACCAGCTGCAGCAGGAGCTGGTCGGTGCACAGGTTGAGCGAGACGATGCGCTGCGGCTTTGCCGCCGGAGGCGCAGCGAGGGCCGGAGCGGCGCTGCTGGCCAGCAACAGCAGCAATCCGCGCAGCAGGGGCCGCAGCCTGCCGCGCGCAGCAAGACCAGGCATGATTTCAGCCGCCGCAGACCAGTCCGCTGGCAGTGCGATCGAAAGGGTCGGGCGGCAGATCGAGGAAGGAGGCCCGCAGGGCATCCCAGGCGGCCAGTTTGCTCCAGTCCGGCTCGGCAGCGAGATGGCCTTCGGCGTCGAGGAAAGGATTGGGCAGGAAGACCGTCATCTGCTGATCACCCGCAACGGTGAACAGGCGCACGCCCCAGGATTTCGGTTTGCCTTGCTCGTTGAGAATGCGATAGAGCTCGGCACGGCCAGTGCGACGCAGTGCAGCCAGCTCGGGCGTGGCGCCGCTGAATTCGCCGATGCAGAGATGGAAGTGCCAGGGGCCGAAGTCGACGGTCAGATAGCCGTCGAGCAGGCTGATGCGGGTCGGTGCGTTGGGCGCACGTACTTCCCATACTGCGCCGGGAACGCAGGTGCCGAAGAGGATTTCCTGCCAGTAACCCTGGAAGATTTCTTCGATCAGCATCCACAGGCTGTTCTCGTCGGTAGGCAGGGCCCAGGTCTGCAGGCGGCCGAGGCCGGGCTCGTCGATGAGGATGGGGGAGACTGTGGTGGTGGGGGCGAGTACGGATTTCATCAGGCTATGCTCCGGCAGGAACTCGCAGCAACGACAGCACGCTCGACCGGGCAGGCAGACGATAGCCATGCACGCTTCGCGCAGCAGCACAGACGGATGACTGGAAAGAGACGGGTTTTGCCGGGGCCATTCGTTGCAGCGAGTGTAAACAAGAAGTTGTTTACGCTACTGCAGCGGCATGGCCGTCCACCCAGAGCCCTCGCTCGATGGCGCAGTAACGACTCGCATTGGCAGGTCTCCTGACTTGCGCTTCAGCGCGAATCTTCACCTTCCCACCCGGTGCGGGCAGTGGCATGTCGAAGACTCACTCGGCGCTTACAGTTGCGAGGACAGTCACGGATTCGCACCGTGTTCCCTTTCCAGTCCGCGCCCCTGAACGGGAGCGGACGCGCAATGCTGGGCGCGAATATCAGCGATTGAGGTCGGGGTGTCAAGTCAGCAACGGTGTGTACGGCAGGTCATGGTGACGCGGTGGATGGATAAAAGACAACAAGAATTGTTATCATTGACTCCGCATTGTCGAAGCGGTGCGGATATTCAATGCTTCTTTCAAAGGTAGGGTTCGTGATGAAAAAGATGGGTTTGACCTTGATGTGTTGTGCAGTGCTTGGCGGGACGGCGGTGACGGCAAGTGCCGATGAAGTGGCGCCGAACCGGGTTTCCCATTACGAAGGCAAGCAGGCGGAGACGATTGCCGGCTCGCTCGCCAATCTGCGTGAAGCCAACACCTCGCTGAAAGCCCTGCTCAATGGCGCGCTCACCGAAGATGATCTGCACGATGTGCACAGCCTGACCTACACCCTGGAAGAGGCGCTGAAGGAGATTGCGGCGGAAGTGAAGGCGCTGCAGG
>JAVEVA010000038.1:6876-29944 GCA_034005275.1 Thauera sp.
ACGATCTGCTGGATGCGCCGCAGATACATGTTGCCGTAATCGATCACTGCGTCACGGTCGAGGCCTTCGCTGGAAAAGTGCATGTCGGCAACTACTTTGTGCAGTGCCTGCGCTTCCTTGGCAAGGGCGAGCAGGGCGTCTTCCAGGGTGTAGCTCAGGCTGTGGACGTCATTGATGTCGTAATCGCCCATTTCGCCAGCCAGCAGTTCGCTCAGCTGGGCATTGGTTTCGCGCAGGATCTTGATGGTCTCGGCGATCGAGTCGGCTTTCTTGGCCTGGTAGTGAGAAGGGCGCTCGGCCGGCGCGTCACTGGCGAGAACCGGCTGACTGCCGAAGCTGGCGAGGCTGGCGAGGACAAGCAGGCGAAGGAATTTGTGCATTGGAGAACTCCTGTGCAGGTCAAAGGTTGCAAGTGCAGGCCTTGCGGCCTGCATGAGGTGCTGAAAAGCATTCAGAACAGATCGCGCCGGTAGCGTCCCTGGCGTGCCAGTTCGGCGACGGTGTCGGCGCCAAGGATATCAGCCAGACAGGCGTGCACTGCCGGCCCCATGGTGATTGCGCTGCCGCAGACGTAAATCGCTGCACCGCCATCGACCCAGTCGCGCACCGTTGCCGCCGCAGCCTGCAGGCAGTCCTGGACGTACTGCCCGGGCTGGTCGCGCGAAAAGGCGAGATCGTGACGGACCAGCAGATCCTGCGCGGCCAGCGCTGCGATTTCGGCCTGATGGTGGTGGTCGAAGTGGCGGTTGCGCTCACCATAGACCAGCCAGTTGCGGCCGTCGCCGGCGCTGGCGCGCTGGCGCAGGTGAGCGAGCAGTCCGGCCAGCCCGCTGCCGCTGCCGATCAGGATCAAGGGGCGGTCGGCGTTGCTGCCGAGCTGGAAATTGGGATGAGGACGGATGCGGCCGCGCAGGCACAGACCCGCACCCGCACCCGCACCCACATCTGCATCCGCCGCCAGCAGTGCCGACATCCGGCCAAGTTGGCCGTCGTCATGGCGCACCTGGCGCATCAGCAACTGAACCACTCCAGCGGATGGTAGCGAAGCGATCGAATACAGCCGTGGCGCCTGTTCGCTGTCGGCCGGCTCCGCTGCCGCAGGAGGATGCAGTTCGAGCAGATCGCCGGCCTGCCAGTCGGGCAGTGTGACGGGGCTCGCGTCGGCATCGGCGCCATTGACCGCAGCCAGCTCGATTCGCCACAGGGCTTCGCCGGCGCTGCCCGGGTTGAGATGCTGCTGGCGGCGAATCCGCCAGTGGCCGAGCGCCGGGATGCTCAGACCGGGCAGCTCGCTCACGCCGGCAAGACTGGCAAGGCGGTGATGAAAGCTGGCGACCGCCTGAGCATTGGCACGATCGACTTCGAGGCGCGGAAACAGCTCGCGTGCGCCGCTGGCCTGCAACCAGGCGTCGAGGCGGCGGCCAAAGCCGCAGTAGTGGGCATAGCTTTGATCGCCGAGCGCGAGCAGGCCGTAGCGCAGTCCTTTCAGCGTGGCCGGGCGATCCGGCAACAGATCGGCGAAGCCGCCGGCGTTGTCCGGCGCATCGCCTTCGCCGCAAGTGCTGGCAATGAACAGGGCTTTGCGCGTTGTGCTGAGCAGCTCGACGTTGAGTGCATCGAGCGGGCAGACGTGTACGGCGAGACCGGCGGCAGTGAGCTGCGCGCCGGCCTGTTCGGCAAGTTCGCGGCCAAAACCGTTCTGGCTGGCAAAAGTGATCAGCAAGGTGTCACGCGCCAGCGCCGCACCGGCGAGCGGCGGTGGGCGATGACGCTGCCAGGTGCGCAGACAGAAAGCGGCGTAGCCGAGGGCGATCGCACCGGCGCCAGCCATGCGCGCAGGATCGATTCCCAGCATCAAGCCTCCAGCCTGTTGCGCCCGGCGAGCGGGGCGCAGCGCATCATTGGGCGAGCACTTCCAGGGTGGCGACGTAGGACAGGCGGCGCTCGATGTTCGAACCTTGCTCTGCTGCGCCAGCGGCCTGGGCTTTCAGGTAATACATGCCGGGATGGCTCCAGGTGTGGTGGATTTCGCCCTTGCTGTCGGTGGTCAGGGTGATTTTTTCCAGCTGGTCACGATAGCGGGTGCCGGCGCGGATCAGTTCGACCTTGATGTCGGCAGTCGGCTTGCCGTCGACGACGAAACGGAAGCTGGCCTGCGAGCCTTCATAGAGATCGTTGGGGTGGGTGATCGCTTCGAGCGCCATGCCTTCGGTGACGGCCTGAAGTTCGCTGGGGCGGCCGACAGTGACGAAAGTCTCAAGACGGGAAACGGATTCGCGCACCACCAGTTCGTCGGCAGCAGCAGGGACGTTGGCAGCCATCTCGTCGCGGTTGCCGCGCCAGCGCTTGGTTTCAGTGCCTTCTTTCCAGCTCGCCATCAGGCTGGCATTGGCGATGGCGAGGCGATAAGTGCCGTTGGCCTGCAGGTTGGCGTCGAAGACGGTGCGCAGCTTGCCCTGCACCATGTTTTCCGCTTCGAGCGTGCTGCCATCCGGCGCGCTGATCACCAGGTTGTCACGAATGCCCAGCGGGCGGTAGTTGAAATAGAAGATGTCATTCGACACTGCGCCGTCGACGGTGATGTAGCCGGGGCTGGAGAGCACGGTGGACGACGGCAGCAGCCAGAATTCGTGGGCCTGGGCGAGCGGGGCGGCGAGGGCAAGGCCCAGGCCGACGGTGAGCAGGGATTTACGCAAAGTCATGGTGATCTCGTGACAAAGTGGAGGACGGGAAAGGTGTGAAGGAAATACGGCGGGGCTCGCGCGCTCAGGGAATGAGCTGGACGCCAATGCGGCCGAGTTCGTGTTTGCCCTGGATTTCGCTGGCAGTCCTGGCGCTGGGCGGCCACTGGATCGGCAGGCTGAGCACTTCGCGGCCGCCGTGTTCGCGTGAAGCTTCGACGAACAGCACATAGTCGCCGGCGGCGAGCTTGCCCAGCGGCGATTGGCCTTCAACAAAGCTGAGGGTGTGCTGACCGGGCTGGCGGGTGGCGCTGGTGACGCCATCGACCGGCGGTTCGAGGTCGCGGCCGCTGCGTCGCCACCACAGGCGCATGTCCTTCAGCCATTTGGCGCCTTCGGCATTGCGCATCTTGACGTCATACCAGACTGCGAGATTGGCAGCGACGCTGTGATCCGGACGTTCGAGCCAGATGGCGACATAAGGGCGGCGGTAGTCGGCAACGCCAATCTGCGGCAGCTCGATGTCGAGTTCGATGCCGGCGCTGACGGCCGAGCCAGCGCTCAGCAGGCCGAAGGCGAGAAGTAGAGGTTTGTGCATGGCAGGTGCTCGCTGAAGGTCAATGAATGAAAAGCAGAATGAGAACAGCCGGAATGACGACGCCCAAGCCGACCATCGGCCACACCAGCGCGCGATTGGCGGCATGGACTTGCAGGATCAGCAGGCCGGTGATCGAAAAGACCACGCAGGCGATGGCGAAAATGTCGATGAAAGCGCTCCAGGCGGCGCCAGTGTTGCGGCCCTTGTGCAGATCGTTGAGCCAGGCAACCCAGCCACGGCTGGTGAGTTCGTATTCGGCTTCCTGACTGCCCAGATCGAGTCGCAGCCAGGCATCGCCGCCCGGTCGTGGCAGGGCGAGGTAGATTTCGTCCGCCGACCACTCGGCGGCTGCGCTGCCCAGGTGCAGATCGAGTGCATCGGCCAGCCAGCGACGGGCGACGAGCGGCAAAGGCTGCTCGACTTCTTCAGCCGCTTCGGCTTCTTCGGCCTGCTGCTGGAGCAGGGTGGCCAGTTCGGCCGGCATCGCCGCGGTGCGGGTGGTGATTTGCGGGCTGGATTCAATCGCCCCGGCGTGGTTGAGGGTGATGCCGGTGATGGCAAACATCAGCATGCCGAACAGGGCGATGGCCGAGCTGATCCAGTGCCAGCGGTGCAGGGTCTTGAGCCAGCTGCCGCGCCGGGCCTGCTGGCGGGCGAGCGCAACCGGGTCGGGTGCGGTGTCGGCCGCCCTGGCTGAAGTGCTTGCGCTCGACGGCAGGACAGGGTGAGACGAAAGTTCAGCCATCGTGCGCTCGGGAGTGGCGCGCATCAGGGAGCATCGGGGGGGGCGAATGGGTCATGCTGGTGCGATTCAAAATGATGTCCGGCCCCGGACTGCCAATCAGGCGGTCCGGGTGCCGGATTCGTGGGTCAGTTCGGAGCGTGGGCTCAGAACTCGATGTTGGCCGACAGCCACAAGGTGCGCCCGGCGGTCACCGTGCCCTTGGTCGACTGCGCGCTGCGGAAGTAATGGCTGCCCAGCTGTTCGACGCCAGCGGTATCGGTCCACGACGAGAAGCGGGTGAAATCCTTGTCGAGCAGGTTGAACACGTTGGCGTTGAGGGTGATCTGGCGGTTCAGCTTGTAGGCGCCGCCAAGGTGGAACAGCGAGTAGCCTTTCAGATCGCCCAGGCTGCGGTATTCGAGCAGGGTGTTGCCAGTGAAGTTCTTCGATTCGCCATCGAAGCGCTGGCTCTTGCCACGATATTCACCGCGCACCCACAGGCTGAGCTTTTCAGTGGTCGCCCAGCGCAGCTGGGCATTGGCGACGTGCTTGGCGGTGTCGCTCAGCTGGCCGTTGGTGCGGCCGTTCTGGCGGATTTCGCTGTCGGTCCAGGTGTAGTTCAGATTCAGCTGCCAGGCCGGCGCCAGCACGATGCGCGAGCTCAGTTCAAGCCCCCAGGTCTTGGCCTGGTCAGTGTTGATCGAATAAGTGGCGCTCGGGTTGGCGATGCAGCTGGAGATGAAATTCACCGTGCAGTCGCCGCCGCTGCTGATCTTGTCCTTGATCTTGTTGTGGAACAGGGTGGCCGACGCACTCAGGTTGGAGGCATTGTCGAAATGAACACCCAGCTCGGTGCTGGTGCTGATTTCCGGCTTGAGGTTGGGGTTGCCGATGCTGATCGTGGTGCCCTGGCCACCGATGCCGCTGACGCCATCGATGAGCTGATTGAGGCGGGGAGCCTTGAAGCCGCGGCTGACGCCACCTTTCACCACCCAGTGGTCGGCGGCATTCCACACCAGGTAGGCGCGCGGGCTGAGTTCGCTGCCGAAAGCGTCGTGATGATCGTAGCGGCCGCCAAGGGTGGCGGCGAGGCTGTCGCTCAGGCGCCATTCATCTTCGGCAAAGATCGACCACATGGTCTGCTCGTGATCGTTGGGCAGCAGGCCATCAGTGAGCTCGGCTTTCCACCATTGCGCGCCCAGGGTGCCGACGTGGGCATCACCGAGCGGCGCCACCAGCTTGCTGTCGACCACGGTGTTGATCGTTTCCAGCTTGCGGTTGGCGCCGATCTGCGGGTCGCCGCTTGGCCGGGAGGCGGTCGGAATGGTGCGACCAGTGGTGGTGGTCTTGCTGCGCATCACGCTTGATTCGAGCAGGCCGAAAGGCAGCTTGCTGGCATGGCCGATGGCAATCTGCTCACGCTCCAGGCGCATGTAATCCTTGTAGCCGGTAACCGTGGTGTTGGCGGTGGCGCAGTTGTTGGCGAGGAAGTCGCGGCCACCGAGGCGGCAGTCTTCGTTGTCGTACCAGGTGCTGGCCTGATCGAGGTCGAGCCAGAATTCGTGTCCGGCAGTGGGAGTGAGGGTCAGCTTGGTGCCGATGTTGTGCTGACGGCTCTTGGCTGGCGCCGGGTCGCGCGCGTTGCCGGTTGCCGGGCGGATGCGTTCGGTGCTCTCGCGGCGGGTGATGTTGCCACGCACGGCGATGCCCAGCAGATCTTCGACCAGCGGACCGTTCACGTAAGCGTTGAGCTTGTGGGTTGCGCCCCAGTCATTGTCTTCGGGAATGCTGGTTTCCAGGCCGAAGCTGCCGCTCCATTGTTTGGCCACTTTGCGGGTGATGATGTTGATCACCCCGCCCATCGCGTCCGAACCATAGAGGGTGGACATCGGGCCGCGAATCACTTCGATGCGTTCGATGGCCGACAGCGGCGGAATGAAGCTGGTGAGCGCGTCGCCGAAACCGTTGGGGGTGACGTCGCCGGCGACGTTCTGGCGGCGACCATCGATCAGGATCAGGGTGTAATCGCTCGGCATGCCGCGGATGTTGATGCTCAGACCGCCCGTCTTGCCGGTGCCGCCGCGCACATCGAGGCCTTCCACATCCTGCAGCGCTTCGGCGAGGTCACGGTAGGCGCGGGTTTCGAGTTGTTCGCGGGTGACGACCGAAATCGATGCCGGTGCCTCCTGCAGTTCCTGCTCGAAGCCGGAGGCAGACACCACCACGGTGCTCAGTTGCTTGTCTTGGGCATGGCTGACGCCGGCGATGGCGAGAGAGATCAGCAGGGCACTGTGGCGCAGGGAGAAAGGAGGCAGTAGGGACATGGCAGGCTCGGTTTGCTTGCGAGGGCGGGTGACCAGGCAACGGTTTGTGGAAGATGATCAAAAAAACAAAGCGTTAATGATAATGATTACCGTTGCCAAGATCAATCCTGTTTTGTGCGGCAGGACGGTCGGCAGGATGTTTGCCCTGAGGGGTTATTTGCTGGCCTGGCTGAGCTGGTGCAGGGCCGGGAGATCGGTGATCTGCCAGTTGCGACGACGACCTTGCAGGTAGCCGCGCCGCTGCCAGCTTGAGAGCAGGCGGTTGAGGGTTTCCGCCCGCAGGCCGAGGGTTGCCGCCAGCTGGCGCTGGTTGAGTTGCATGGCGATTTCCTCGCCCTGCAGCTGATGTTGCTTGAGCAGATAGCAGGCCAGGCGCTGGGCGCCCGAGCCGCGTGCCATCAATTCGATTTCATCAATCCGTCGGCACAGGCGCTGGCCAGCCTTGGCCAGCAGGCGCATGGCCACTCGCGGTTCGGCAGCGCACAGCGCGAGCATGCGCTGGCGCGGAATCTGCAGCAGCAGGCAGTTGCAGCGGGCACGGGCGCTGACCGGAAAGCGGGCTTGCGGGGCGAATTGCAGGATTTCGCCGACCAGTTCGGTGCTGCTGATCTGGCCAAAGATCCGTTCCTCGCCGTCATGTCCCTGGCGCAAGGCTTCCAGCTCGCCCTGGAGGACGAGCCAGCAGGCCTGCACCGGGTCTTGCTCCCGGAAGAGATATTCGTTTTCAGACAACTGCCTGCTCAGCCCTGCGGCGCTGAGCTGTTGCAGTCGGTCGTGGGGCAGATCGGCGAAAAGTTCATGCTGTTGCATGACGTGCAGGGCGAGATCGGTCCGGGTCATGGGAGCTTGATAAATGTCATTGGTGGGGCAGGAGACCAGCTTTAATCTAGATGATAATCATTCTTATTCATTAGATCAATGAAGGAGTTGTTGTGAGCAGAAGCAGGGTGAGCAGAAACAGAGCGGTTCGTCGTGGATTGCTTGTGTGCGGCCTGTCGGTGTCATCGGTGTCTTTCGCTGCCGTACCGGCGCCGGAAGAGGTGGAGCGGGAGAGTGCGGAAAGGGTGCTTGGCGCGGTGGAGATTGTCGCGGCAACCCGCTCCAGCGGCGATGCCGAAATCTCGCCGCGCTCGGTGAGCGTGCTGAGTGCGCAGGCCTTGCAGGAGCGTCCCGGGCTGAGCGGCGTGCAGGCGGCGCTGGAAACCTTGCCCGGAATCCAGTTTGCCCGCACTGGCGGGCTGGGCGGCCAGATCGTGCTGCGCGGCTTCAATTCCAATCAGGGGCGCTCGATCATCACGGTGGACGGGGACCGTTACCGTGGGCGCGGGACGCTGGAGTTCAACATGTTCGATCCGGCTGGGGTCGAGCGGATCGAAGTCATTCGTGGTCCGGCTTCGGCGCTGTATGGCGCGGATGCGATGAACGGGGTGGTGAACATCGTCACCCGGCGCGCAGCCCTGCGGGCACAGAACGAGGACTTCGTGCTGCAGCCCCGTCTGCGCGCGCTCGAATATGCCAGCGTGAACGATATGTGGGGTGGCCGTCTCGAGCTGGAAGGCGGTGGCAAGGGGCTGGATGTGCTGCTTGGCGTGCATAAGCGCAGCGCGGGTGACTATGACACGCCGCTCGGGCGGGCGCGCAACAGCCGTTTCGACAGCGAGGGGCTGGATTTCAACATCGGCTTCAGCCCGAGTACGGACTCGCGCTGGGAGTTGTCCGGCCGCTATCAGGAGGTCGATACCGGGCGAGCCGGCGGTCTCGGGGCGGCCCCCGGCGAGCCGGTGCTGAAAGTGAGCGAGGAGCCGATCCGGGAAAACTACCTGCGCCTCGGCTATCAGGGCCGGGACTTCGGAGTGTTGGCAGACAGTCTTGATGCCTCGCTGTATGTGCGCCGCTTCGATACCGACATCTGGCAGACCAACCGGGCCAATCCGGCGATGACCGTTGCGGCGCAGATTCTGGTCGGTGCGCCGACGGTCTGGGGCGGGCGTCTGCTGGCGATGAAGGGGCTGGGCGAACACCTGCTCAGTTACGGGATGGACTTTTTCCATGAGGACTTTGAGGGTCGGACGCGGCGGATCACCCGCACCAATAACGCCAGCGGTGCACAGACCGTATTGCCGCTGGAAAAGATCGACCGTGATTCGAAGACCGCCAATCTGGGCTTGTTCATCGCGGATGAATGGCAGGCCAGTGATGCGCTGGTGCTTTCGGGGGCCGTGCGTGCCGACTGGGTGAAGGTGTCGATCGGCAGCGCGCTGGCCAATGAAAGTGGCGATCAGCAGGCGGCCTACGGACGCCATCCCGGCGGTTCGGAAAAGGCGCTCACCGGTAGCCTTGGGGCGGTGTTCCGGCTGGATGAGGTGTGGAGTGTGGTGGCCAACCTGAGTCGCGGCTTTCGTGCGCCGTCCGGACTGGACATGACGATCACCTCGACCGCCGGCACGGTCACTACCTTGCCTTCGCCTGACCTCGATCCGGAAATCAGTCGCACGCTTGAACTCGGTCTGCGCTGGGCTGCTGCGCGCCAGCGTGGCAGCCTGACTGCCTACCAGAGTAATTATCAGGATCTGATCACGACCACCGTGGTGTCGCCGACCTTGCGCCAGCGCCAGAACGTGGCCAAGGCGGTGATCCGCGGGCTGGAGCTTGAAGGCGAGCAACTGTTCGATCGTGGGCTGAGTGTCCAGTACATGCTGACGGCAACCCGTGGGCGCGATCGCTCTGCCTCCCGACCGTTGCCGGGCATTGCTCCCCTCAGTGGCCGGCTGGCGGTGCGTCAGAGCGGCGAGTACGGCCATCTCGAAGGCGTGGTGCGCGGCTACAAGGGCCGTGACCGGATCGACCGTACGCAGGAACGCAAGACTTCCAGCTATGCGATGTTCGATGTGTATGGCCGCCTGGAGCTGCAGCGTCTGATGGGCGCCGGCTGGAGTGGCTGGCAGATGATGGTCGGGGTCGAGAACCTGTTCGACCGCCTTGGTCGCAACCCGACGGTGGCGGAAGACATTGCCTATCCGCGTGGCACGGTGGGCAATCCGCTGGTCGAGCCGGGGCGCAATTTCGTGTTCAAACTCAGCTCGGATTTCTGACATGCATGCATTGAACAAGATTGCCGGCATGCTCTTGCTGGCCGGCGCGCTGTGTGTGCCACTCAGTGCGCCGCTGGAGGCGTCGGTGACGCTCACGGACCAGAGCGGCAAGACCGTCGTCTTGCCCGAGCGGGTCGAGCGGGTGGTGGCGATTCCGATTCCGCTGGCGTCGATGGTGATGGCGATTGATGGCGGGGTCGAGCGGCTGTCGTCCATCAATGAAGGGGCTCGCAGCGACATTGAAGAAGGCTTGCTGGGGACGATGTTTCCTCAGGCGCGGACTTTGTCGACGGCAGTTGCCGGGGAAAACTTCGTGCCCAACAGCGAGGCGCTGGCCGCTTCGCGTGCCGATCTGGTGATCCAGTGGGGCGATCGCGGCGAGGCGGTGACCGAGCCGATCCGCCGCCTGGGGATGCCGGTGCTGGCGCTGCGCTATGGGGACAGCATGCTGGTGAGCGATTGGCTGCGGCTGACCGGAGCAGCGCTGGGCAAGGGCGAGCGCGGCCAGATGCTGGCCGGATGGTTCGAGCAGGGCGTGCACGCGATCGAGCGCCGTTCGGCAGCGATTGCCCCCGAGCAGCGCCCCAAGGTGCTGTATCTGATGCGTGCCCGCGCAGGTTTGCAGGTGGCGGGCAAGGGCACCAGCATGGATGCCGATCTGCGTCGGGCAGGCGGCGTCAATCCGGCCGCCGAGCTGCCCGGCTTTGCGCCGGTCGGCATCGAGCAGATCCTGGCGTGGAATCCGGATGTGATCCTGCTCAACAACTTCGAGCCCGGTCTGAGTCCGCAAACCCTGTTCGAAGATCGTCGTTTCAGCGGTATCGCCGCGCTGGATTCCCGCCGGGTCTATCTGTATCCGCGTGGCGGATTCCGCTGGGACCCGCCGAGTCAGGAAACGCCGCTCACCCTCGACTGGTTGTTTGCGGTGCTTCATCCGGAGCGTGCCGAGCCCGGTTTGCGTGATCGGGTGCGGGCGGCTTACCAGTTGCTGTACGGTCATGAGCTGAACGAAGCCGAGCTTGGTCAGCTGCTGCGGCTGGAGCTGAATGCTGCGGGCCGGAATTATGTCGAGCTGTTCGGAGCGCAGCGGTGAGATCAGGGCGGAAAGTGTTGTGGCGGGGAAGCAGTGGCTTGTTGCTGCTGCTTGGCCTCAGCCTGCTTGCCGGCCTGGTGCTGGGTCGTTACACGATTCCGCTGACGCAGGTGGCCGGCATCCTGTTGCCCGGGTCGTGGCTGGGGGCTGGGGCGGAGTCCGATCCGGTGGCGACGCGGGTCATCGAGCTGGTGCGCTTGCCGCGGGTGTTGCTCGCGGCGCTGGTTGGTGCCGGTCTGGCGGCGGCGGGTGCAGCACTGCAGAGCCTGTTCCGCAATCCTCTGGCGGAACCGCAATTGCTGGGCGTGTCTTCGGGCGCGGCTTTTGGCGGCGTGCTGGGCATGTTGCTGGTCGGTGACGGGCCGGCGGTGGTGGCGGGGGCGATGATCTGGGGCTTGCTGGCGCTGGCAGCGGTGTTCTGGCTGGTGGGTCATCAGTCTGCCGGACGAGGCAGTGCGGTATTGCTGGTGCTGGCCGGGATCGTGGTCAGCGGGGTGTTTGCCGCAGCGGTGTCATTGCTGAAACTGCTTGCCGATCCGCAGAACCAGCTGCCGGCGATCGTGTTCTGGCTGATGGGCAGTCTCGCCAATGCCAGCCATGAGCGCATGTTGCTGGTGCTGCCCTGTATCGCGCTGAGCTTGCTGCTGCTCTACCGCCTGCGCTTTCAGCTGATGGCGCTGGCGCTTGGCGAGGAGGATGCGCGCAATCTTGGCGTGCGGGTCGGGCCGGCGCGCTGGCTGATCCTGATCGCGGTCGGGTTGATCACGGCGGCCAGTGTGGCGGTGTGCGGGGTGATTGCCTGGGTCGGCCTGGTGGTGCCCCATCTGGTGCGGATGGGGGTTGGCAGTGACCACCGCAATTTCATGCTCAATGTGATGCTGGCCGGTGCCGCCTATCTGGTGATGGTCGACACCTTGTCGCGCACGGTTGCCGAAGTCGAGATTCCGCTTGGGGTGCTGACCGCCCTGCTCGGTGCGCCCTTGTTTGCCGTGCTGATCCGCCGTCTCGGGCGGGGAATGGAGGCATAGATGCGCTCTGCAGAGACGGTGAATGAGGCGGTGCTGCGTGCCGAGGGGCTCGGTTATTGCATCCGTGCGCAGCAGCGCTGGGTTTTTCAGGATCTGGCATTGCAGCTGCGGCCGGGTGAGTTGTGTGCGGTGCTGGGGCCGAATGGGGTCGGGAAGTCGACGCTGCTGCGTCTGCTGGCCAATGTCCAGTCCCAGTCCGCCGGGCGGATCGAGCGACAGGGGCGGGTCGGTTATGTCCCGCAGGCGGTCCATCCTGCGCTGGGCTTGAGTGTGCTGGAGATGGTCCTGCTCGGTCGTGCGAGTGAAATTTCCCTGTTCGGCGTGCCCGGGCAAGGCGATTACGACGCTGCACTGCTGGCGCTGGAAAGGGTCCAGGCCGCCCATCTGGCACAGCGCCCGTTCGGCGCGCTGTCCGGGGGCGAGCAGCAGCTGGTGCTGATGGCGCGCGCACTGGCGGCGGATGCCGACATCCTGATTCTCGATGAGCCGACCGCAGCGCTCGACTGGCACAAGCAGTCCTTGCTGATGGGACTGCTCGGGGAACTGGCCGGGCAGGGGATGACGATCGTGGTCAGCACCCATGCGCCGCAGCACGCGTTTGATTTTGCCAGCCATGCCTTGCTGTTGTTTGACGAACGCCGCCACCGCTTCGGCCCACCGGCCGAGGTGATGGACGAAGCCGCGCTGAGTGCGCTGTACCGCTTGCCGGTGTGCCGGCTTGAGCTGCCGGTGATGGCCAGTGGAGTGGCGGCGATTCCGGTGTTCAGAAAATCTGTTGATGAGGAAGTGGAAAGATGAGTGCGATTTTGTATGTCAGGCCGGTGGGGCACGAGTTTCCGTCCTTTCTGGCCTTGCCGGAAGCGGAGGGAATGCGGAGCTGTTCGGTGCATGAGCTGAAGGCGGCGGACTTCGAGCAGGCCGACGCGATCATCGTGCCTTCGCATGTCGACCAGCGTGCGCTGGCGGCGCATGCCGAGGCGCTGGAGGTTTTTCTCGACCGTGGCGGCAGTCTGGTGTTCAACGGTCATCTGGTCTACCCGGTGTTGCGTGGGCTGGAGTGCTTTGTCCCGGCCAGGGGTGGTCGCGTGGAGGACTTGCTGGTCGAGCGGGTGGCGGAGCATCCGGTATTCGAGGGGGTGGAGCTGCAAGACCTCAGCTTTCGTCGTGGCGTGGCCGGTTTTTATGGCCGTGGCGCCAACCCGCCACCTCCGGGAGCGCAGGTGCTGCACCGGCTCAAGGGCGATGGCTCGCCGGTGGACTGGTACTGGGAGCGTCCTGCCGGTGGGCGGGTGCTGATGCATGGCGGCAATCCGCTGTGGATGTATGTCGATGACCCAAGCAGTGCTGCGCGCATCGCGCCGCAACTGTTGCGCTGGCTCAAAGCTGGCTTTCAGCCTGGAGTTTGAACGATGAAGTCGATTGCTTTCATTGACGGTGGAACGTATTACCACCATGCCACGTACCATGATCCCGAGCTGGCGCGCTACTTTGCCGCCAGCATCTATGCTCCGGAGCTGAATGACACCGATCTTGCTCCCTTCGACTGCCTGTATGTCGCCAGCCGGCAGGAAGCGGAATTCCTGGTGCGCGCCAAGCGCAGCTTTGATGCCTTCCTGGCCGCAGGCAAGACGGTGGTGGTGATGAGTGACACCTGCGCCGAGGACTGGGTGCCGGGAGTGCGCTGGCAACCGGCGCCGGTCAATTTCTGGTGGTGGCTGACGCCGGGTGCCGATAGCGGTCTGCGCCTTGCTGCACCCGATCATCCGCTGGTGCAAGCGGTCGGTCTGGAGGCGTTTACCTGGCACCAGCACGGTTATCTGCTGCCGCCGGCTGGCGCGGTGTCGCTGGTCGATCTGGCCAGTGGCGGTTCGGTGTTCTACGAAGACCGGGTGAGTACACCCGGACGGCTGCTGGTGTCGACGCTCGACCCCTGTTATCACCACGGCAGTTATTTCATGCCGGCGACCACACGCTTTCTGCGCGGATTTCTGCCGTGGCTGGCGGCGGATGATGCCGGCTGAGCAGGGATCGGGGGCGATTTGAAGGCCTGGATTGGCCCGGCAAAGTGGGCGGAGTGCAGTTGAAAGCCACTCACTTTTCGGGTCGAGTGGCCCGATTCAGGGGAAGTGTTGACCGGCGACACGATTTCACTTGAAAAGAGTCTGAAAAGTAATGATAATGATTCTCATTAATTGACATCTGAAGGTGTTTTGTGGAAACAACGGTGGAAAAAGCATTCATGCCGGCCGACCTGCGTCTGGCGGCGATTGTCGCCTTGTTGTCTTCGTCTGCTCTGTCCGGGGTGACGCCGGCCAAGGCTGCGGCGCTGCAGGCTCACCTGCAGGCAGCAAGGCTGGAAGGTGAGTGCCTCGATGGGCGTTTGCGCGAGGTGCTCGATCAGGTCTTGTCCAACTGGTCCGCACAGCCGTTTTCCGGGCTGGCGTTCAGCGATCAGGCAGTGTTTGTTCAGCAGAGCAATCTGCTTCATTAATTTTTGCAGGATGTAGTGATGTCACGTTATACCGGTCCCCGTCTCAAAGTCATGCGTGCCCTGGGTCTTGATCTGCCTGGTCTGGGCAGGAAATCGATGCAGGATCGCCCGCAGCCACCGGGCCAGCACGGCGCACGCAAAATGGCGGGGCGCAAGTCCGAATTCGGCCTGCAGCTGATGGAAAAGCAGAAGCTGCGTTACAACTACGGTCTCACCGAGCGCCAGTTGCGTCGGGTGGTGGTCGAGGCCAAGCGGCTCAAGGGGGCGACTGGCGAGAACATCGTCGAGCTGCTCGAGCGCCGGCTCGACAACCTGGTGTTTCGTGCCGGTTTCGCGCCCAGCATTCCCGCTGCACGTCAGCTGGTCAATCATGGTCATGTACAGCTGAACGGGCGGCGCGCCACCATTCCTTCGATGCGCCTGCGGGCGGGCGATGTGTTCGGCCCTTCGGAAGCAGGGCGTGCGCTGACCGTGGTGCGGGCCTCGCTGGCCGAGCCGGCGCTGGAGCGGGCAGAGTGGATTGCCTTTGATGAGGCCAGTGGCCAGGCCAGGCTGAGCAGCCTGCCTGATGGCTTTGATGCGGCGCCTTTCCCGCTCGACCTGCAGCGGGTGGTCGAGTTCTACGCCAAGCGGATCTGATCTTTGTGCCTGCGGATGCGCTGCCGTGGCGCAGGCTGCAGACAAGCTGCGAGGAGGGATGATGCTCTTGCTCGATGAACATCCTGTATTGCGCGAAGCCAGGATTGGCATGCGTGCCGAGGAGGCAGAGCGCGAGATCGCCGATCTGCGCCAGGCCTTGCGTGACAGCCGGCAACGGCTGCGGCGCAGCGCCTTGCAGGGCGTACGCCAGATTTCGGCACTGAATGCCGAAATCGGTCGGCTGCAGCAGTTGTGCGCCGAGCAGGACGCACAGCTGCGCCGTTATGAAGAAGGTTTTGCCTTGATCGAGTTGGCGCGCTCACTGCTGGGCAAGCCTGAAAACCAACGACAGATGAAGGAAATTGTCGATGAAGCTGTGTGTCATCAATGCTGAACAGGCGCCGCAGCCGGCGCTGCAGGCCAGAAGTTCCCGTCGCCGCAGGCTGTGGGAGCTGCCGCGCAAGTTTCACTGTCCGCTGGTCGGGGTCTGCTTCGATTGCGATGAATTGCGCGGCCTGATGGCCAAGGTGCTGCATCTGCCGCGGCAAACCGGCGATTTCGTGCTGCACACCACCGCAGTCGGCAATTGTGGCGAACGCACCGCGCTGGCCGAGTTGCTGCACAAGACACTCGAAAAACGTTTCCGGCTCACCGTGCGCCGCTTTGCGGCGATCAAGAGCACCGAGGCGCTTGCCGAGGGCTGGAAGGAAGCGGTGCGTGACGGTCAGCAGATTCCTGCTGCACTGTGGTCGGTGTGGACCCACCCGGCCTGCGATGAGCGGCTGGAGCAGGAAATTTACGCGGACATCCACATGATCCAGCACCAGGTCGGCGCCAGCGCCCGGGTCGATGCGCGCCTGTTGCAGAGCCTGCGTGAAGACAAGGCGGCGCTGCAGCGTCAGTTGCAGCAGCTGAGGGATGAGGCGGAGTCACTGCGCTGTCTGCGGATCAGTGAACGCACCCTGCTGAACGATCAGCTCAATGCCTTGCGTCAGGAACTGAGCGCCAAAGTGGCCTGGGGCGAGACCATGGCACAGGCGCTCGAGAGCACCCGCCAGGCGTTGCCCGAGCTGGATCGGCGCATCGAACTGCTTGCCCAGCGCGATCAGTTGCGCCAGCAGAACCTGCAACTCAAGTCCGAACTGGGCGCGCGGGATCGCGAAGTTGCCCGCCTGCATGAACTGCTGCGTTTCGCGGAAGAGGCGTTCGAATCCATCGTCCAGGAAGATGCGGCGCAAGCGGCGCTCGAGGCGACTGATCTGATCGGCAAGCGCGTTTTGTGCGTGGGCGGGCGCTCGGGCGCGATCAGTGCCTACCGGGAACTGGTCGAACAGTGTGGCGGACGCTTTCTTCACCACGACGGCGGCCTTGAAGAAAGCCTGCATCGCATCGACGGCGTGCTGGCCGCAGCGGACATCGTCATCTGCCAGACCGGTTGCATCAGCCATAACGCCTACTGGCGGGTGAAGGATCTGTGCAAGCGCACCGGCAAGCCCTGCATGTTCGTCAAGAGTATGGGCGCGAGCAGCTTCGAGCGGGTGATCAACGCGGCGGGGCGGCAGCAGGCCTGAGCGAGGCGAGTGGGTGAGCCGGGCCAGGGAAGCGCAGCGCTGCATCACGTTGGCAGCTACGGTCAAGGCGAACAGAAGCCAGGGCGCAATCCCGTCGTCGACCATCGGTTGATGCGCCGCAGCAGGCCGGAACGACGAGGACTTGCCTGGAAAGCATGTTTTTTCATATCGCAACAATGTTGCGAATGACGGAAGGGTCCGATAAAATTCACCCATGCCTTCTGTCCCGATCATTTCACCCCGCGCGTCCCCACGGCGTAAGGCTGTTCCGGCTGCCCCGTGGGCGCGCGTGGGCAGTGCCATGGTCCGAGCGATATGGGCATTGGCATTGGCGCTGGCCTTGCTTGTGGTACAGAGTGAGGGCAGTTTTCACCTGCTCGGCCATGCCGGCGAGCTGCTGCAAGGCAAGTACGCCGCCAGCATGCCCGGCCTGTCCGGCGGGGCCGAAAACGACGATGGGTATGTCGCTGACGTCTGCCTGCAATGTCTGGCGCTGAGTGGCGTTGATACGCCGCTGGCTGGTTCTTCTCCCGCCCGCGCCCATCACGCCACGACGCTGCGGCTGGCGGTGACCGCAGCGCTTCCTGCGCCTGGTCTCTCCCTGCTGCGACCGCGCTGCCGTGCCCCACCCGCATTGTTCCCGTTTGCCCTACTGGCTTGAACCGCCAGCTCACTTGAATGCTTGCCGCGCCCGCAGACTGTCGGGCGGCGGCATTTCCATCGCCGGCACTGCCGGCTGGTGGGGTTTGTTGCCGCCTGCGATCTTGTCCGACGCTGGCGCATCCCTGCCCGGACCACAAGGGAACTCGAATGTTAACAATGCGTTATCCCAGGCTACGCCCTGCATGCCTCAATCGTCGCCCCATCGCCGCCGGCCTGTTGCTGGCTTTCGCCCAGGCCTCAGCTTTCGCCGATGCGGCGGGCGACGGTGGCATCATGCTCGCACCGGTCACCGTCTCCGCCAGTGCGCTTGCGCTCGACGCCGACGCCATGAGCACGCCGGTGAGCGTGCTCGCAGGCGACGCCCTCGTCTTGCGCCGCAGCGCCACCCTGGGTGATACCCTGGCCAGCGAACCCGGTATCACTGCCAGCCACTTCGGCGCCGGTGCCAGCCGGCCGATCATCCGTGGCATGGACGGCCCGCGCGTCAAAGTACTGTCAGACGGCGCCGAGATCATGGATGCTTCCAGCATCAGTCCGGACCATGCCGTGGCGCTGGAGCCGATGTTGAGCCGCCAGATCGAGGTGTTGCGCGGTCCGTCGGCGTTGGTCTACGGCGGTGGCGCCGTAGGCGGTGTGGTCAATGTGCTCGATGACCGGGTGCCGACCGCAGTACCGGAAAAAGGCGTGGAAGGCAGCATCGAGCTGCGTGCCGACAGTGCTGCCCGCGAAGGCGCTGGCGCCTTCGCGATCACCGCTGGAGCGGGCAACATCGCCGTCCACGCCGAGGGGCTCAAGCGCGATGCCAACGAATACCGCGTCGGCGACGACTGGCACGAGGGCCGCCGCGTCGATGGCAGCTACAACACCACCGACAGCGGCAGCCTGGGCCTGTCCTGGGTGGGTGAACGGGGCTATCTCGGCGTGGCCTGGAGTCGGCAGCAGAACGATTACGGCCTCCCCGGCCACAGCCACGAATACGAGGACTGCCATCCGCACGGTGACCATCTCCACTGCGGCAGCCACGATCACGATCACGACCATGAGCACGCACACGGCATTCCCCATGTCGAGCTCGACAGCAAGCGTTGGGATCTGCGCGGTGAGTTGCTCGACCCGCTGCCCGGCTTCACCCGGCTGCGCCTGCGCGCCGCGCACACCGACTACGTGCATGACGAGATCGAGCAGGAAGGCGGCGAGCACCACATTTCCACCCGTTTCCGCAGCAAGGCGCACGACGGTCGTCTCGAGCTCGAACACGCCCCGCTCGCCGGCTGGCGCGGCGTCGTCGGCCTGCAGACTTCGCGCCGCGACTTCAGCGCCAACGGCGAGGAGGCCTATGTCCCGCCGACGCTGACGAAAAAACATGCCGTCTTCCTGGTCGAGGAATACACCCTCGGCGACTGGCGCTTCGAAGCCGGTCTGCGCCACGAGTGGCAGGACATCGACGTCGACTCGGCACAGCGCGACCGCAGCCATCGCGGCAATTCGCTGTCACTCGGCGCAGTGTGGAACTTCGCCCCGCAGTACGCGCTGGGGCTGTCGCTGTCGCGCACCCAGCGCCTGCCCAGCGCCGAGGAGCTCTACGCCAACGGCATCCACCTGGCGACCAGGACCTGGGAAGTGGGCAGCCCCGACCTGAAGGCGGAGACTTCGCGCAACATCGATCTGTCGCTGCGCAAGACCGAAGGCGCCACCACCTTCTCGGTCGGCGTCTTCCACAACCGGATCAAGGACTACATCTACGCCAACACCCTGGATGCACATGAGGACTTCCAGCTGATCGAGTACGCCCAGCGCGACGCCCGCTTCACCGGCATCGAAGCTCAGCTGCGCCAGCAGTTGAGCCCGATTGTCGGCGCCACCGTGTTCGGCGACTACGTCCGCGCCCGCTTTGACAGCGACGGCAACCGCGACCTGCCGCGCATTCCCGCCCACCGCATCGGCTTGCGGCTGGATGCCGGCTGGAACGCGTGGAGCGGCGAAGCCGAGGTCTACCGTGTTGGCCGCCAGACCAAGGTCGCGGAGTTCGAGAGCGAAACCGCAGGCTACACGATGCTGAACCTCGGCGTCAGCTATCGTGGCAAGCATGCAGGTATGCCCTGGCTGCTCTACGTCAAGGCCAACAACCTGACCGACAGGCTCGCTTACAGCCATAGCTCCTTCGTCAAGCACGTCGCGCCGCTGATGGGGCGCAACCTTATCGCAGGTCTCAGGCTGGAATTCTGAGCGGCGGTCTTTCGCTCGGCCCGCGAGTGGCGGCGGCAGGCCTTTGCGACTTTTTCCTTTGCAGGCCTCAGACAGGTTGCGGTTGAATTTGAATGGCCCGGCAAAGGCAGTTGTCACCCTGCAGCAACAGCAGAGGAGGGCCGGCAGTTGATTTGCCGGCCCATCTGCCTGCCGGACTGGTGATTTACTCTATCATCCGGGGCTGGCGGATTTCCCCTGCTGGCTGGTCTGAGCGGGAAGCAGGAACTGCCCCGCCGTCGCTGCTCTGCCAGCGTGCGGCATGCTGTTTGGCACCTTGTCTGCGCTCGTCTGGGCGGTGAAGAGTTTCTGGTGCTGGTGCACGGGCTCGATATCAAACTCGCCACCAGGCTTGCTGAGCGCATCCTCAGCCAGATTCGCGCCATCCAGCACCCCAGTTCAGCCAAAGTCACGACCAGCATCGGCATCGCTGAAATCAGCGCTCAGGACCAGAATCTGTTCCAGCTGGTCGACCGTGCTGATCAGGCGCTGTATGAGGCCAAGCGCCAGGGGCGGGATTGCGTTCGCAGTGCGCCCCTGGCTGCAGCGCCCGCGTCGGCTTGAGTGAAGACGGATCAGCGCGCAGGCGGCGGTCGGTACCGGTACGGACGCTTCCGCTGTCGCGTCCTGGTGGCGCTTGCGACCGCATCTTGCCCGCGCATTTTTTCATTTCCCTGTTTTCCGAGGATACATGAAGGTGCTCCGGCTCTCGCTTGGCGAGAAAGCAAAGCGGATGCCCTTCCTTCCAGATTTCTTCATGTCATCGATCACCTCATCTCGCCCCGTTGCCATGCTCTGTCTGGCCGCAAGCATGGCGCTCGTCGGCAGTTACGTCGCATTGAGCAAGCCGCTGGCAGCCACGTTCCCGGTCATGCTGCTGGCCTGGTTGCGCTTCGGTATTGGCGGAATCGCGATGCTGGGCTGGCTGCAGCGTCCGGTGGACGAGGAGCCGATGAGTGGGCAGACTCGCCGTCTGCTGTTCCTCGAATCCTTCCTTGGCAACTTCCTGTTTACCATCTGCATGATCACCGGTGTCAGCCTGACCAATGCGCTGACTGCCGGCGTGGTGATGGCCTCGATTCCTGCCGTGATCGCGCTGATGAGCTGGGGGTTTCTGAAAGAACACATCGATTTGCGCATCTGGCTGGCAATTGCTTGCGCGGTGCTGGGGATCGCCTTGCTGGCAGCGGCTGGGCAGGGCAGTGAGGCGAGCGCGGCACTGAGCGATGAGGACCGCCGCCGGGCGCTGCTGGGCAAGGCCTTGCTGTTGGTCGCCGTGGTCTGCGAAGCTTCCTATGCGGTGATCGGCAAGAAGCTCACCGGCAAACTCAGCGCCAGGCGCATCACTTCCCTGATCAACCTGTGGGGGTTCGTGCTGACGACGCCGTTCGGCGTCTATTTCGCGCTGAGCTTCGATTTTGCTGCGGTCACGGTTGATGTCTGGGTGCTGCTGCTGTTCTACGCCCTCGCGGCCTGCATGTGGACAGTCTGGCTGTGGATGACCGGGCTGAAGACCATTCCTGCGGCGCAGAGCGGTGTGTTCACCGTGATGTTGCCGATCTCCGCCGCCCTGGTCGGCGTGCTGGCACTGGGTGAAACGCTCAATGTTGCGCAGCTGCTCGCGCTCGGCATCGCGGTGCTGGGGCTGTTGCTGGCCACTTTGCCGATGCGCTGGTTGCGGGTGAGGTGAGCGTTGCCGGTTTGCTTATTCGGTGAACGAAAACTCACCAACCTTGCAGACGTCGACGCCATTTTTGACCACTTCATCGCCGTCCTCGAATTCGGCCTTGAAGTCGAATTTGCAGGCACCGGTCTGATCATCGATGTTGATCCGCATGGACTCGCCCGGCATGATGACATCGTCGCCGAGGATGTCTTCCTCCCAGTCGCTGGTGGAAGTGCGTGAAGCATAGAAGGCAAAGATCGCCGTCCTGGTTTTGTTGATCACCTTGACGTGGCGGTCTGCCGCCAGTGCGGTATTGGCGCTTGCCAATGCGGTGACGGTGATGGCAGAGAGCAGAAAAAAACGCTTGAGCATAATGAGTCTCATGGACGTGTTGAAAAAAGCGGCCGCCTGCGCCTGTTGCCGGGCATCGTCCGGCATGGCTGGATGGTGTATTCCCGTTGAGTGCTACTGTACTTTTGCGAAAAATTTTGCGACATCCCTGAAACTGGGTAATTTGCAGTCTTGCCGCCAGAATCACGGTTTTCAGGGATGACGGGCGGGGTTCAGCCGCATACGATGGCGGAACCGGGGCGTGTTGCGCAACTCTGTGGAAGCTGCGCTGCCCGCGCCCAGGAATCATAACGAATTCATATGCGCAATTCCCTTTCCGAACTTCAGGCTGTCCTGCCGTCTCCTGTGCTGGTCGTGGAGGACGAACCGCTGTTGCAACAGCGCCTGCAGGGCATTTTGCTGCAGCTTGGCTATGCTGCGGACGCCTTGCTGTTCGCCGCCAGCCTCGGCGAAGCGCGCGCGTGCCTGGCAAGCCAGCCGGTGACCCTGGCGCTGGTGGACCTGATGCTGCCGGATGGCAGCGGGCTGGAGCTCATCGCGCAGATGCGGGCCGAGTCGCCGGAGATGGGCATCCTGGTGGTGTCTGCCTGGAGTTCGGAGGAATCCATTCTCAGTGCCTTGCGTGCCGGCGCGACGGGTTATGTGCTGAAGGAGCGGGACGATATCGAGGTGGCCATGTCCATCCGCAGCGTGCTGCGAGGCGGCGCGCCGATCGATCCTTTCATCGCACGCCGGATTCTGCGCTTGTTGCCGCTGGGGGACGCTGCCGGCGGCGATGCAGGGGCACTTGGCTGCCCTGCCACAGAAGGCGTGCAGGCATCATCGGCGACGTACTTGCCGTCCGTATCGCAGCAGCCTGGTCAGTCAGACGCCGCTGCCCGGCTCCCGGCGATGACGCCTGCCGCCATGCACGGTGAATCGCTCAGTGAGCGCGAAGGGCAGATCCTTTGTCTGGTGGCCGATGGGCTGACGAATCGGGAAATCGCCGAGCGGCTGTTCCTGTCAAGGTATACGGTGGAAAGCCATATCAAGCGCATCTATCGCAAGCTGGCCGTGTCCTCCCGCACCATGGCGGTGCGTGCCGGCCGTGTGCGCGGGGTGATCGAGTGAGCAGCAGGCTGGTCGGTTGGCTGGTGTTGGGCGGGTTGTGCCTGGTGGGAGCCATGCCGAGCTGGGCCGCTGAGCAGCAGGAATGCACTGTGCGCCTGCTCTCCGTTGCGGCGGCGCGGGCGGAAACACCTGACACCAGCCGCCCCGCCAGTGGTTGGGAAGCGGTGGAACTGCCCGATATCTGGGTGCGGCGCTGGCCGGCGCACGAGGGGACGGTGTGGTACCGCATCGAATGGGAGCGATCTTGCGCGAGGGATGGCCCCATCTTGGCGAATCCGCCTCTGGGCTTGAGTCTGGCGGGTATCAGCATGGCGGGCGAGGTCTACCTCAACGACGATCTGCTGTGGCGGGATGCGTCTTTGGTGGAGCCCTTGTCACAGTCGTGGAACATGCCACGCCGCTGGCTGCTGCCGGAATCGGCCTTGCGCGAGGGGGTCAATACGATCTGGATACGGGTGGTCGGGATGGCTGCATACACCCCCGGTCTGGGAAGCTTGTTCCTGGGCGAGGCCGCGCAGAGCGAGGCGGTGCATGCCGCCAACCTCTGGCGTCAGCGAACTGTCCACTTCATCGCCTTGGGCATGTCGGGCGCGATGGGCTGCATTTACCTGGTGGTCTGGCTCCTGCGGCGTTCTGAGCAGGCCTTCGGCTGGTATGCCCTGATGTCGTTGTGCTGGGTGGTGTACATGACCACCATTCTGGCGACAGATGCCTGGCCGTTCGACAGCATTGAGGCGCATTCGCGCTTGAACAACATCGCCTTCATCCTGTACGTGACGGCTTTTTGCCTGTT
>JAVEVA010000039.1:0-1376 GCA_034005275.1 Thauera sp.
GCCGGGTGCTGCGGAACTCGATCAGGGGAGAGGACGCGGACATGGAACCGAAGTGCCTGAAAAACCATGGAGTGTACTGATCCTGCTGCCGGGCGGCAAGCAGCAGGAATCAATGCAGGGTCGGCGGCGCAAACAGCTGATCGACCGCTGCCGCATCGAAATGGTAATGATGGTTGGAAAGCTCGTCGTGCACATGGACTTCGCCGTGTTCGGCGACGATGGCACGCACTTCGGCTTCGCCCAGGCCGAGCAGCATGGTGCGCACTTTTTCTTCGTCACGCGGCCAGTGATGGGTGACCGCACGCGGTGGATAGACACGCACGTCCTCTTCGGCAAACAGCCGGCTGAGCAGGCTGGTGGCATCCAGGTTGAGCAGTTCATCGTCACGCACGGTGGCGGCAAGCTGCTGGACTCGGGTCCAGCCGTCTTCATCGCGCTCATCAGCGCCGGGCAGTTTCTGCAGGAAGAGCGCGCAGGCCTGACCGCGATCACAGGCCAGCCACAGGCCGGCCGGCTGCTGTTCGGACTGGGCAAGATAGTGCTCGAAAATTGCGCCGATGCTGTCGCCATCGAGCGGCACCAGGCTTTGATAAGGCTGTTCGCGGCCGCCCAGGTCAAGACTGAGCTGGAGCTGCCCGCTGGCGAGCAGCTGGGCGGGTGCCACTTCGTCGATGTCTTCGCTGGCCAGCGCGTAGCCGCGCAGATTGAGGTTGGTGGTGCAATCGACCACCAGCAGGCGCAATCTGTCTTCACCTTTGAGCTGGAAAGTGAGGCGGCCGCTGTCCTTGAGATTGCCGGCAATCACCACACAGACGGTGCTCATTTCGCCGAGCAGGCGGGCGGTGTTGTCGGCGTAATCGCGACCAGCCTGCATCGCCTGCCAGACATCGTCCAGGCGCACCACCGCGCCGCGAATGTCGAGATTTTCGAGGAGAAAGCGCTGGATGTAGCTGGTGGAAGAAGCTTGGCTCATGGCTGGACCTCGAGCAGGGTGGCGGTGTATTGCGCTGCATCAAAACCGGCAAGCAGGCCGCTGCGGCCCTGTGCGTCTTCATGGGCGATCAGCGGGCGGCGGATCAGGCTTGGCTGCGCCTGCATGAGGGCAATTGCCGCGCTATCGGCCGCGCTGCCTGTCTCGTTGTCGATCGCTTGGCGGCTGGCTTCGTCGAGCTTGCGCCAGGTGGTGCCGCGGCGGTTGATGAGGCGCTCATGGCCCAGCACCTCGCACCAGTGCTGCAAAGTGACGGGGTCGATGCCGCTGCGCTTGTAGTCATGAAAGTCGTAGGCAAGGCCGGCAGCATCGAGCCAGGCGAAAGCCTTTTTCATCGTGTCGCAGTTGCGAATGCCATAAACGGTGATCTTCATCCGCGGCCTCC
>JAVEVA010000039.1:1476-29619 GCA_034005275.1 Thauera sp.
CGAGCGAGAATGCGTTCGACCACTGGATAGGCTTCCGGGTGCACTGCGGAAGCATCGAGCGCATTGTCGCCATTGGTGATGCGCAGGAAGCCGGCAGCCTGCTCGAACGTCTTGGGGCCGAGGCGCGACACTTTCTTCAGCGCTTCCCGATTGGCAAACGGGCCGTTGCTGTCGCGATGGCTGACGATATTGTTCGCCAGACTGGTGTTGAGACCGGAAATGCGTGCCAGCAAGGCGGCAGAAGCCGTATTGACGTCGACGCCGACCGCGTTCACGCAGTCCTCGACCACCGCATCGAGACTTTTCGCCAGTCGGCTCTGATTGACATCGTGCTGGTACTGGCCGACGCCGATCGCCTTGGGCTCGATCTTCACCAGCTCGGCGAGCGGATCCTGCAGCCGGCGGGCAATCGACACTGCACCGCGCAGGCTGACGTCAAGCTCGGGGAATTCGCGCGCCGCCAGTTCCGATGCTGAATACACCGACGCGCCCGCTTCGGAGACGGTGATCCGGGTGAGGCGCAGTTCAGGCTTGAGCTGCATCAGCTCGGCGACCAGCGCATCGGTTTCCCGCGACGCCGTGCCATTGCCGATCGCCACCAGTTCGACCTGATGACGGGCGGCGAGCGCAGCGATGGTGGCCAGCGCGGTGGCGCGGTCGCGTCGCGGCTCGAACGGATAGACGGTGGCGGTGTCGACCAGCTTGCCGGTGGCATCGACCACTGCCACTTTGACGCCGGTGCGGATGCCGGGATCAAGGCCCATCGTCGGCCGGCTGCCGGCCGGGGCGGCGAGCAGCAGATCCTTGAGGTTGCGCGCAAAGACGCGGATCGCTTCTTCTTCGGCCCGCTCGCGCAGCTCGTTCATCAGTTCAAGTTCGAGATGGGTGGAGATTTTCACGCTCCACGCCCAGCGCACGGTGTCCGCCAGCCAGCGATCAGCAGGGCGGCCCTGGTTGCGGATGCCGAAACGGGCGGCAATCCGGCCTTCGCAAGGATGGGGGGCGTCGGCATCGGCTTGCGGCAGCTCCAGGCTGAGGCGAAGGAATTCCTCGTTGCGCCCACGCAGCAGCGCCAGCGCGCGGTGGGAAGGCAGGGTGGCGATCGCTTCACGGAAATCGAACCAGTCGCGGAACTTGGCACCAGCTTCTTCCTTGCCTTCGACCACTTTTGAGCACACCTGCGCTTCGTCATGCAGCAGGCTGCGGAGCTCGCCGAGCAGGGACGCGTCTTCGGCGAATTCTTCCATCAGGATCTGGCGTGCGCCATCGAGCACGGCCTTGCTGTCGGCAAAACCGGCTTCAGCGTTGAGATAGGCGGCCGCTTCGTCTTCCGGGGTGAGGCCGGGGTCGGCAAGCAGGGCGTGGGCCAGCGGTGCGAGGCCGGCTTCGCGGGCAATCTGCGCCTTGGTGCGGCGTTTCGGCTTGTAGGGCAGATAAAGGTCTTCGAGGCGCTGCTTGTTGTCAGCGGCTTCGATTTCGGCACGCAGTTCGGCACTGAGCAGGCCTTGCTCCTCGATTGACGTCAGCACCGTCGTCCGCCGCGCTTCGAGTTCGCGCAGATAGCCGAGACGTTCTTCGAGCGTGCGCAGCTGGGTGTCGTCCAGACCGCCGGTGACTTCCTTCCGGTAGCGGGCAATGAAGGGCACGGTCGCGCCTTCGTCAAGCAGTTGCACGGCGGCCATCACCTGGCGGGTGGCAACACCGAGTTCGTCAGCAATGCGATGTTCGATCGGGGCAAGCATGGGCAGTCAAAAGCGGGAAGGCGGAAAAGGGCTGCGATGGTGCAGCAAGAGGGCGCGCGGGGCAAGTCCTCTCGCCGCAGACTCCAACTGGCACCAGCCAGTATTGCTGCTGTCTGGCGCCCTGCGGGCGCCTGCTCGGGGCATGGCCCCGAGCCCACAGACAAATCCGAGCTCACGACAGCCCCAGATGTTGGCTTGGCTGCACAGTTGTGGCGCCGGGGCCATGCCCCGGCTGACCGGCGCGTGAAGTCCGACCAGCTTCAGTTCTGCAACTGCAGCACGCCGAGCTTGACGGTGTTGTCTTCCGGGTCGTTGCTGAGGATGAAACCCAGCCGCTGGACGAATTTGAGCATGCGCTCGTTATTGGACAGGAAAACACCGTTCATGAAGGCGATGCCGCGATTGCGTGCGGTTTCGATCAGCACCCCCATCAGCTTGCGCGCCAGACCACGCGCCTGCCAGTCGTCGGCGACCACGATGGCGAATTCGCAGGACTCGCCATCCGGGTTGACCGCATAGCGACAGACGCCGATCTCGATTTCGCGGCCGTCTTCTTCGATGGTGGCGACAAAGGCCATTTCACGGTCGTAGTCGATCTGGGTGAGACGGGCGACCATTGCCGGCGGCAGCTCGCGCATGGTGTTCATGAAGCGGTAATACTTGGTCTCCGGCGACAGCTTGCGCACGAACTCCACTTCCAGCTCGGCATCTTCCGGCTTGATCGGGCGGATGGTGACATTGGTACCGTCAGGGACGATCCAGCTCTGCATCAGGTGGGCCGGGTAGGGGTGGATCGCCATGTGGTCATAGCGGTCGGCGGTCGGCGAGACGTTGTCGACCATGATGCGGGCGTCGACCGCCACTGCGCCGTGCTCATCGACGATCAGCGGGTTGATCTCCATCGAGGTGATCCACGGCAGCTCGCAGGCCATCTCGGAAACGCGCAGCAGCACCAGCTCAAGCGCGGCCATATCGATCGCCGGCAGATGGCGGAACTCGCCAAGACGACGCGAAATCTGCGTCGAACGCACCATGTCGCGCACCAGATAGCTGTTGAGCGGCGGCAGGGCAACGGCGATGTCGCGGTTGTCCTCGACCAGCGCACCACCTTCACCGAAGCTGATCACCGGGCCGAACACCGGATCGCGCTTGACGCCGACGATCAGCTCGCGGCCGTTGCGCTTCTGGATCATCGGCTCGATGGCGATGCCGTTGATCTGCGCATCCGGCTTGACGCGCTTGACCTCGTCAAGAATCTCCTGATAAGTGGCACGGACGGCGGCCAGGCTGCGGATGTTGAGCCGTACACCACCCACATCGGACTTGTGGGCGATGTCGGGCGAATCGATCTTCAGCACCACCGGCAAGCCCATTTCGGCAGCCAGCACCATCGCTTCCGCCGGCGAACGGGCGATCACTGTCTGGGCAATCGGGATGCGGAAGGCGGCGAGCAGCGCTTTGGATTCCATCTCGTTCATGCGCTTGCGCCGTTCGGAGAGCGCCATCTCGATCACCAGGCGCGCACTTTCCACCGACGGCGGCTCAAGGTGCGAGAGCGAGGACGGCGTCTGCATCAGCAGCTTCTGGTTGCGGTAATAGGCCGAGATATGGCTGAACAGTTCGACCGCCGGCTCGGGAGTGCGGAAGTGGGGGATGCCGGCTGCGCTCAGGCGCTTGCGCGATTCGGCCACCAGATCTTCACCCATCCAGCACGCTACCACCGGCTTGTCGGCGTTTTTCTCCAGCTCGATGACCGCGTCGGCGACCGCAGTCGGGTCGCTCATCCCTTGCGGGGTGAGCATCACCAGCACGCCATCGACGTTGGGGCCTTCGAGTGCAGCTTTGAGCGCCTTGCTGTAGCGCTCGGCGTCGGCATCGCCGAGGATGTCGACCGGGTTGCTGCGCGACCAGCTCGCCGGCAGGGCGGCGTTGAGCTTTTCCATCGTGCCGTCGCTGAATTCGCTGAGCGGAATGTTGAGATCGGCAGCACGGTCGGCGGCCATGATGCCGGGGCCACCGCCATTGGTGATGATCGCCAGCCGGTTGCCACGCGGGCGGAAGTGGGAGAACAAGGCGCTGGCGGCGGCAAACAGCTGGCCGAGGTTGTAGAGGCGGATCACCCCGGCACGCCGCAGGGCGGCATCAAACACCGTGTCATCGCCCAGCGGTGCGGCCGAATGGGACAGAATCGCCTTCGACGCTTCGGGATAGCGGCCGGCCTTGATCAGCAGCACCGGTTTGACCCGTGCCGCGCCGCGCAGCGCACTCATGAAGCGGCGGGCATCGCGCACCCCTTCGACGTAAAGGAAGATGCTCTCGGTGCGCGGATCGGAAATCATGTACTCGAGCACTTCGCCGAAATCGATGTCGGACGAAGTGCCGAGCGAGACCACCGCCGAAAAACCGACGTTGTTCGGCTTGGCCCAGTCGAGGATGGCGCTGCACAGCGCGCCGGACTGCGAGATCAGGCCGATGCTGCCCTTGATCGCCCCCGCATGGGCAAAGGTGGCGTTGAGCCCGAGCTGGGGACGCATGATGCCCAGGCAGTTGGGGCCGAGCAGACGGATGCGGTGACGGCGGGCGGCATCGACCACCTGACGTTCGAGCAGCGCGCCGCGCGGGCCCGATTCGGCATAGCCGGAGGAGAGGATCACTGCTGCCTTGACGCCCGCCCGCCCGCAGGCTTCGATGATCGCCGGGGTTTTTTCGGCACGCAGGGCGATCACCACCAGATCGAGGCGCTGCGGCACTTCTTCCACCGTCTTGAAGCAGGCGATGCCGTGCACTTGTTCGTGTTTGGGATTGACTGCGAAGAATTTGCCCTTGTAACCGGCAGTGAGCATGTTGCGCATCAGCACGTCGCCGAGTGAGCCGGCTTTTTCGCTGGCGCCGATGACGGCAACCGAACGTGGCTCGAGAAGCGGGGTGAGATAGTGCATGTCTTTCATGGCAGGGCACCTGTGGAAACGGCAGAGCAGAAAAAATCAGCCGGAAAGTCCGGACAAGACGGGTGAAACGAACAAAAAACAGCCAACCAGCCAACCAACAACGGATAAAGCAGGACCAAACAGCGACCGACCGCTTCAGTCGATGACCGGAGTCCGATGAGCGGCGTCAGGCTGATTATACTGCAGTGCACCAATTTATTTTCGGCATTTCATCACGGCGCAAGCGCCACAATTGCGGCAGCGGCCTGCTGAATGCCCGCAGCGTCCAGTGTCGCACAGGAAAGCTGCTTTGCCGCGCCGAAGCCCAGGTAATTACCGTGCTGCGAACGCCGATAGAGCGGGTCATAGTGTTGATCGACCAGTTCGGCAAACAGCTCGCCCAGCTCGCCGCTGGCGGCGAATTGCTGCCAGCGGGCGATGGTCTGCCGACTGTGCAGTTCGCTGAGGCGGGCGATATTGGCTTGCAGCAGCTGCGGATCGGCACCCAGATAGGCGTAATCTTCCAGCAGGTAGGCGAGACGGGTATCGCGGCTGGCGTCAATGGCAATGCAGGGGGCGACACGCATCGCGCTGATCAGCGCTTCGGGGATGTACAGCTGGCCGATCTTGCGGCTTTCGGCTTCGACAAACACCGGACGCTGCGGATCGAGACCTTGCAGCACATGATGAAGCGCAGTTTCGAAACCTTTCTGGCTGGGCTGGGGGCGGTCGGGCAGGGCGCCGAGCACTGAACCTTTGTGCGCGGCCAGACCTTCGAGGTCGAGCGTCTGTGCGCCCAGTGCGGACAAGGCTTCAAGAATGCGGGTTTTCGCGCTGCCGGTGGGGCCGCCGATCACCTGCCAGTTGAAAGCTGGCGCAAGGCGGTCGATGCCATCAATGACGTGGTGGCGGAAGTGCTTGTAGCCGCCTTCGAGCTGGCGCACATCCCAGCCGACCATGCGCAGCCAGGTGGTGAAGGCGCCGCTGCGCTGGCCGCCGCGCCAGCAATAGATCAGCGCCCGCCAGCGGCGTGGCTTGTCGCGCAGATGGCCCTGCAGATGGCGGGCGATGTTCTCGGCCACCATGGCTGCGCCCAGACGGCGGGCTTCAAAAGGGGATTGCTGGTAGAGCGTGCCAATGGTGATGCGCTGCTCGTTGTCGAGTACCGGCAAGTTGATCGCGCCCGGAATGCGGTCAAGCGCATATTCGGCCGGCGTGCGTGCGTCAATGATCTCGTCAAACTCGGTCAGCTGTGCTAGGGTCGCAAGGCTTTTTTTCATGCTGAGGCAGGCCGCGCAGGCAGCCTGTACTCCTTTGTCCAGATGGAACAGATCAAACTTACCGAATTCTCCCACGGCGGCGGCTGCGGCTGCAAAATTGCCCCTGCGGTATTGAGCGAACTGCTCGCCGGCATGCCGAGCGGACTGGTGCCGCCCGAGTTGCTGGTCGGTACCCGCACGGCCGATGACGCAGCGGTGTACCAGCTCAACGAGCAGCAGGCAATCGTCGCCACCACCGATTTCTTCACGCCGATTGTCGACGACCCGCGTGATTTCGGCCGCATTGCTGCCACCAATGCACTGTCCGACGTCTACGCGATGGGGGCAACGCCGATTCTGGCGCTGGCGGTGGTCGGCATGCCGCTCGACAAGCTGCCGAGGACGGTGATCAGCGCCATTCTGGCGGGCGGCGCCGAAGTGTGCGAGCAAGCCGGCATCCCGCTGGCGGGCGGCCACTCGATCGATGTGCTCGAACCGATCTACGGTCTGGTCGGCCTCGGGGTGGTCAATCCACGCCAGCTGTGCACCAATGCCGGCGCGCGGGAAGGTGATGTGTTGCTGCTCACCAAGCCGCTCGGCATTGGCGTGCTGTCGGCCGCGCTCAAGAAAGGCCGGCTCAGCGCTGATGGCTACGCGCAGATGATCCGGTGGACCACCACTCTCAATCGGGTCGGCCCCCTGGTGGCCGGCATTGATGGCGTCCATGCGATGACCGACGTGACCGGTTTTGGCCTGGCCGGTCATCTGCTGGAAATGTGTCGCGGCAGTGGCCTGGCGGCGGAAGTCGATTTTGCCGCTTTGCCGATCATCGACGAAGCGCTTGTCCACCTGCGCGACGGCATTGCCACCGGCGCTTCGACGCGCAACTGGGCGAGTTATGGTGAAGCGGTCGAGCTGGCCGCTGCCTTGGGCGATGAAGCCGAGGGCGGCTGGCAGCGCAAGCTGGTTACTGATCCGCAGACTTCCGGCGGCCTGCTGATCGCCTGCAGCGCAGCGGCGTTGCCGGCAGTGCAGGCGACGATCGAGCGCAGCCAGGGGGCGCCGGCAGCACTCATCGGCCGCCTGCGTGCTGGCGAGCCGATGGTGCATGTCCGCTGAGCGCGGCAGACTTCCGCGCCGGATTCAGGGTTGAACAAGCAGCGGCTGCAGTTCCTGCCAGACGGTGTCGAGCACTTTGTGCTGGGCGGCTGCAGTGGGGTGCAGTCCATCGTCGAGAAACTGGCTGGCATCGGTGGCAAAGCCTTCGAGCAGGAAAGGCACGAAAGCGAGCTGGCGGGCAGTGGCCAGTTCGCTGAACACTTCACTGAAGCGGCGAGTGTAGATCGGCCCGTAGTTGGGCGGAATCTGCATGCCGACCAGCAACACCCGGGCGCCCGCCGCTTGTGCCGCATCGATCATCGCGTTCAGATTGGCCGCCATCTGCGCCGGCGGCAGACCGCGCAAGCCATCATTGGCGCCGAGTTCGAGAATCACGATGCTCGGTGAATGGGCGCTCAGCGCTGCCGGCAGGCGCGAACGTCCGCCAGCGGAGGTTTCGCCCGAGACGCTGCCATTGATGACCTGGTGGGGGTGGGCTTCCGCCTGCAGACGCTGCTGCAGCAAGGCGGGCCAGTCCTCGCCACGCTCCAGGCCGTAGCCGGCAGAAAGGCTGTCGCCCCAGACCAGGATCGAATTGGCCTGCACCTGGCCGAACATGAACATCAACACGATTGTCAGGAATTGTCGCAACATGGGTGAAGCTTCCTCTCCAGTAATTGAAGTGATCGGGCTGGGCAAGCAGGTATCGCTTGCCCAGGGTGAAACGGCTGCGGCTACGGGTGGGCAAGCGGCTGGCCGCTTGAGCATCCTCGATGATGTCAGTTTTCGCATCCAGGCGGGTGAAGCGGTCGCCATCGTCGGCGCTTCCGGCTCGGGCAAATCGACTTTGCTCGGCCTGCTCGCCGGCCTCGATCTGGCCAGCAGCGGACAGATCTTCATTCAGGGGCGGGAACTGGGCGTGCTTGATGAAGACCAGCGTGCTGCGCTGCGTGGCGAGCACATCGGTTTCGTCTTTCAGTCCTTTCAGTTGCTGCCAATGCTCAGCGCGCTGGAAAACGTCATGTTGCCGCTTGAGCTGGCGGGTCGCAGCGACGCGCGCGCGCTGGCCAGGCACTGGCTGGAACGCGTCGGCCTCGGTGCGCGCCTGCATCACTCACCGCGCCAGCTTTCCGGCGGTGAACAACAACGGGTAGCGCTGGCGCGTGCCTTCGTCACCGGCCCGACGCTGCTGCTCGCCGATGAGCCCACGGGCAATCTCGACGCCGACACGGGCCGCAGGATCATGGAACTGATGTTTGAGCTGCAAAGCGAGGTGGGCACCACCCTGGTGCTGGTCACCCATGACGAGGCACTGGCCGCGCGCTGCCAGCGGGTGCTCGAAATCCACCACGGCCGGCTGCAGGAGCGCGCGGCTGCGAACTGAACAGCTGGCCGAGGTCAGTTGCCAAGGTCGGTTGGCCAAGGTCAGTTGGCCAAGGTCAGGGCTGTTCAGCCGAACAAATCGATGATCGCATCCAGGCCGCTGTGCTCGATCGCACAATCGGCGGCAGCGCGCAGCGCAGGTTTGGGGTGGAAGGCGAACGCCAGCCCGGCAGCTTCAAGCATCGGAATGTCGTTGGCGCCGTCGCCCGCAGCGATCACCTGTGCAGGCTGCAGACCAAGCTCGGCACAGGTTTCACGCAGGTGACGCGCTTTCGCCGCACCATCGACGATTCCGCCACGAATCCGCCCGGTGAGGCGGCCGTCGGCGATTTCAAGTTCATTGGCCCAGGCGTAGTCGAAGCCGAGTTCGGCTTGCAGGCGGTCGGTGAAATAGCTGAAGCCGCCGGAAACCAGCATGGTGCGCAGTCCGGCGCGCTGCAAGCCGCGCAACAGGCGTTCGGCTCCCGGGTTGAGGCGCAGACGTTCGGCATACACCGCAGCGAGCGCGCTTTCCGGCAAGCCGGCGAGCAGGGCCACGCGGCGGGTGAGCGATTCGGCAAAATCGATCTCGCCGCCCATCGCCGCAGCGGTGATCGCCGCCACTTCGGCCTTGAGTCCCTGCATGTCGGCGATTTCGTCGATGCACTCGATGTTGATCAGGGTCGAATCCATGTCAGTGACGAACAGACCGTAATCACTCAGACGACGGCCGGCCGGCAGCCACAGCCAGTCAAGTTCGCCGGCAGCACAGGTTGCCGCCAGCGCCTCATGGGGCTGGGCACCGAGCAGGCGGAAGCTGCGCGGCGTGATCTGTTCGATTTCCCGCGTCGCAGTCAGCTTGGCGACCTGCTTGAGCGCGACGCTATCGACATCGTCGGCAAACACCACCAGGTTCATGCAGCGCTCCGGCCGCGGCCCGCAGCGCGCAGCAGGGCAGCAGCGTCGCGGATCATTTGTTCGGTGGTCGCCCAGTCCACACAGGCATCGGTCACCGAGCAGCCATATTTGAGCTGGCTCAGATCGGCAGGAATCGGCTGGTTGCCAGCTTCGAGGTTGCTTTCGATCATCAGGCCGACAATCGACTCATTGCCATCGCGCAACTGGAGCATGACGTCTTTCATCACCAGCGGCTGGAACTCAGGTTTCTTCCACGAGTTGGCATGGGAACAATCGACGACGATGTTGGCCGGCAGACCGGCTTTGTTCAGCGCCTGTTCGGCGAGCGAGACCGAGACCGTGTCGTAGTTGGGTCGGCCACCGCCACCACGCAGCACGACGTGGCCGTAACGATTGCCGCGAGTGCGGGTGATTGACGACTGTCCGGCGCTGTTGATGCCGAGGAAATTGTGCGGATTGGCCGCCGAAATCACCGCATTGATCGCCACCTCGAGATCACCATCCGTGGCATTCTTGAAGCCCACCGGTGTGGACAGGCCGGAAGCCATTTCACGGTGAGTCTGCGATTCGGTGGTGCGGGCGCCGATCGCCGTCCAGGTGATGAGATCACCGTAGTATTGCGGCGCAATCGGGTCGAGCGCTTCGGTGCCGGTCGGCAAACCGATTTCGCACACATCGAGCAGGAATTTGCGCGCGCGCTCCATGCCGATGTCGATGCGGAAGGAGTCATCCATGAACGGATCGTTGATATAGCCTTTCCAGCCGGTGGCAGTGCGCGGTTTCTCGAAATAGACCCGCATCACCAGCATGATCACGTCGGCCACTTCATCCGCGAGCGCTTTCAGGCGACGGGCATAATCGAGGCCAGCCACCGGGTCGTGGATCGAGCACGGGCCGACGACGACGAACGGACGCGCATCCTTGCGGTCGAGAATGTCCATCAGCGCCTTGCGACCGCTGACCACATTTTCGGCCGCCTGTTCGGTGAGCGGCACGCGCGCCTTGATTTCATCCGGAGAAGGCATGCGATCAAAAGCGGCGATATTGAGGTTTTCGGTACGAACGGCGGTCATGGGGCAAACTCCGGAGCGGCCTGAAGGATGAAACCGTCCATTGTAGCGCGTTCGTCCTGACCCGGTGAGCGCGGTGAGCTTGTGCCAGCGTTTCAGCACGAGGATGCCGCCCAGACGGCGCGATTGCGACCGGTGGCCTTGGCGGTGTACAGCGCAGCATCTGCCTGTTCGAAAAAATTTTCATCCGGCTGCGGACCTTGCGGAATGAAACAGATGGCGCCGAGGCTGAGGCTGAGGTAGTCCGCCACCGAAGAATGGGGATGCGGAATGTTTTTCTCGCGCAGACCACTGATGATCCGTTCGATGATGATGTTGGCGTCCTGCGCGCCGGTTTCGGGCAGCAGCACGACGAATTCTTCGCCGCCGTAACGGGCGACCAGATCGGACGGCCGGAGCACCGCCCGGCTCAGCTGTCTGGCTACTTCCTGCAATACGCGATCTCCTGCCGCATGGCCGAAGTGATCGTTGTAGTGCTTGAAATGATCGACATCGGCGAGCATCAGTGTCAGTGGCAATTGCGAACGCTGGCAACGGCTCCATTCACGGGCATAGGTTTCATCGAAATGACGACGGTTGGGAATGCCGGTGAGCCCGTCGAGCATCGCCAACTGCTCAAGCAGGCGGCGCTGATGAACGATCTGCAGCTGATTGTTGACCCTGGCCTTGACCACGGCCGGATGCAGCGGCTTGCCGATGTAGTCCATCGCCCCGAGCAGCAAACCCTGCTCTTCATCGTGCGGCGAATCGAGCGCGGTGATGAAGATCACCGGAATATGGCGGGTGCGGTCATCACGCTTCAGTTCGCGGATGACTGCCAGCCCGTCCATGCCGGGCATCAGCACGTCGAGCAGGATCAGATCAGGCAGATGTGCTGCAGCCCTGGCCAGCGCCTGTTCGCCATTCTTGGCGAGAATGATCTTGTGTTCCTGCTGGAAGATTTCGGTCAGCAACAGGCGGTTCTGCGCCTCGTCATCCACCACCAGCAAGCTGAAAGCATGGGGCTGGATATTCATCATGGCAGCATTCCCTCAAGCTGGTTGCGGAGCGTCGACAACTGTTCCAGTGCGTCCTCGTATTCGATGTCTTCGATCAGGTCGCGCAGCTGTTCGATCGCCTGTCCGTAGGGAGCGGGCAGTTGCTGCTCGAGCAGTTCGCCAACGATCACCAGCGCCTGGGCGTCATCGGCACGCAGCAGTGGCTCGAGCTGTGCAAGCTGATCGAGTACGAACAGGATGCTGACCTGCCCGTCAGGATCGGCCGGCAGGGGAGTCGAGGAACTGCCCGCTGCTGCCGAGACCGCAGCGGACGGTGCAAGGGCGAGTTCAAGCGCAGCACACAGTCCGTCCAGCGTGCTGGCCAGTTGCGTCAGGCTGAAATCGGCCACCGCCTGCCCGGCGGCAAAACACTGTTCGAGCAGTCTGGCCTGGGCGGACAGTTCGCCGGCGCCGATGGTTGCCGCAGCCGATTTGAGCGAATGAGCCAGTCGCCGTGCCTGCTCCCAGTCCTGCTCCGCCTGGGCCAGCCGGATTGCCTGGGCGCTGGGCGGGAATTCCCGCAGGAAGTTGTGCAGCACGCGCAGGTACAGCGTCTGCCGATTCATGCTGTGGACCAGTCCGCTGGCAGTATCCAGACCATCGATCAGCGGCAGTCCGGCTTGTGCTTCCGCTTTGTCTGCGGTGTGTCCGGTGGGCAAAGGTGGTTGGAAGCCTGTTTTGCCAGCTTCGATGATTTGCGCAGTTCCGACCGGTTTCGAGCGTGGCCGGACCCATTTGAGCAAGGCCTGATAAAGCAGATCGGGGTCGATCGGCTTGGTGAGATGGTCATTCATCCCGGCCGCAAGGCTGGCTTCGCGGTCGCCGCTCATTGCGTGTGCCGTCATGGCGATGATCGGCAGCTGCCCTGCGGCAAGATGCTGACGGATTTTGCGGGTTGCGCTCAGCCCATCCATCTGCGGCATCTGGATATCCATCAGCACCAGATCATAATCGCCGGTGGAAACGCTGTGCACGGCTTCCAGCCCATTGGTTGCGGTGTCCACCTCAAGTCCGGCTTCAGCCAGAAAAGCGAGGGCGACGGTGCGATTGAGTTCGACATCATCGACCAGCAGTACCCGTGCGCCGGCAATCGGACTGAAATCATGATCGATCGGTTCCCTGAGCGAGCGCTCTTCAGCGCGCACGCTTGTCGGGTTTCGTTCAAGATGACCCGCATCGCGCAGCAATTCGACAATCACCTCATGGAGTGCTGCTTCGCTCACCGGCTTGGTCAGCAGATGCTTCAGCCCGACTTCGCCAATCAGACCGGCCAGATCTTGCTGGCTGCCAGCAGTAACCATCAGGATGGCAGGAATGCGACTGGTCAGATCCATGCGCTGGATCTGACGCACGGTTTCGATTCCATCCATCTCCGGCATCAGCCAGTCGACCATCAGCAGCTGGAAAGGAGCACCGCCATGGCTGGCTTCATTCATTCGTGCCAGCGCCTCGGTGCCACTGTCGACACACTCAACCTGCATGCCGAGCTTGCCGAGCATGCTGCCAAGGATTTCGCGGGCGCTGGCATTGTCATCGACCACCAGCGCCCTCAGGTTCGACAGCGCAGCCAGCTCAACCGTTCGGGGCTGCGGTGAGCTTTGCCCTGCATCCGGCAGGCGACAGCGAATGGTGAAACTGAAGCGGCTGCCCTGACCGGGGCGGCTGGCGACCCGGATTTCTCCGCCGAGCAGATCGACCAGTTGGCGCACGATCGCCAGTCCGAGCCCGCTGCCGCCAAAGCGCCGGGTGATGCTGCCATCCACCTGGGTGAAGGGCGAAAACAGCTGCTCGAGCTTGGCCGCCGGAATACCGATGCCGGTATCTTCGATGCTGAAGGCGAGGGTCTGACAGTCACCGTCACGCTCGCCGCTCTCCACCCGCACCAGCACTTCACCCCGCTCGGTGAATTTGATCGCGTTGTTGATCAGGTTGACCAGGATCTGGCGCAGGCGCAGCGGATCGCTGCGGATCTGTCGCGGGACATCGGCGCCAAGATCGACCAGCAGCTCCAGGCCGCGCTCCTCCGCACGCAGGGAGAGCTGGCCGGCGACTTCCCGCAAGATCTGATCGAGTGAAAAATCGATGTCCTCGATTTCCAGCTTGCCGGCTTCGATGCGCGAGTAGTCGAGAATGTCGTTGATCAGACCGAGCAACATGTCGGAAGCGGCAAGCACCTGCTCCTGGTGGGCGCGCTGGCCCGCGCTGAGCTCGGTCTTGAGCAGCAGCTTGCCCAGGCCGACGATGGCGTTCATCGGCGTGCGGATCTCGTGGCTCATGCGGGCAAGAAAATCCGATTTTGCCCGATTGGCCTGATTGGCAGTCTCGACCGCCGCAAGCAAGTCCTGGGTGCGTTGCCTGACCTGCTCTTCCAGTCCGGCACGATATTCGGCCAGTTCGCGATCCCGCGCCTGCAGGCGATCGACCATCTGGTTGAGACTGTTACCAAGCTGGGCCAGCTCGTCTTCACCGGTGGTCTGAAAACGTTCCTTCATCGCCGGATCGAGCGCCATGGTGCGTGTAAGCCGGTTCAGTCTCGACAGCGGCTCGGCCATGCGTGCCGCCGCACGACTGGCAAGGAAGATGAAGCAGGCGAGCAGGGCAGCGAGATAAAAGAAGCTTTGCAGCGCGGCCTCCTTGAGTGCGCTGAGCATCGGTCGGGTCGAAACCCGCAGTTCGACCGCCGCTTCCCTTTCAGTGCCAGGCACCGGCGCGAGCACGGTAATCGTCTCTGCGGCGAACAGGCGGTCAATCCGTTCGCTCAGCCAGCTCCCACCTCCGCCTTCGCCGCCGATGGTCACCTGTTCGGGCTGATAATCGGCCAGGACGGTGCCGCTGCCGGTGTCGAGCAGGCGGGCGCCGATGATCGCGGTTTGCTGGTCGACCGCACGCAGCAGACGCTCGGCCTCACGCAGATCATTGAATTCCACCGCCGCCTGGCTGTTGAAGGCCAGCATCCTCGCCTGCGCCTGCAGCGAGTTGCCCCATTCGGTGCGCAGCAGGTGAAACTGCAGATAAATCATCAGCACCAGAATCAGGCTAAGAGGGATGATGGCAGCGAGGCTGAAGATCAGCTGCAGCTTGCTGCGCAGGTGCTTGAACTGGATCATCAGGGCTCCAGGGTTGCCAGGCGCAGCAACTGGGCATTGAAGCTGATCTGACGGGCCTCTGCTGCGCTGCGGTTGATGCGGATCTCCAGCCCCTCTCTGGAGGAACTGCCCAGCGAGAGCTCGATCATTCCCCCTTTGCGGGCAAAGCTGCGAATGTCGGACACGGTCAGTACGGCAGGTTCCTGCTCAAGCTCGGCAAGGATGGCGGGCAGCTTGCGTTCCTCGCTGCGGGCGATGAACAGCAGAGTGCAATCCGCCTCCGGGTTCAGCTCCTGAAGTTCGACAATCCGGAACGATCCGCCGGGATCTTCCTTGGCGGCCAGTTGACGGAGCGTCTGGCCAAACGGATTGTTGCCCAGCACGCACAGTGTCCAGCCCTGAGCCTGATCAAATTCGGACAGATAGACGAAGCGGGTAAGCTTGAACAACAGCACTGCCTTGAGGGTGTACTCGGAAACAGCGGCAGTTGGGCCGGCAGTTGGAGCGGCAGCTGAGGTCGAAGGCTCCGCGCTGCGGCCAGGTAGCGGCAGCAGGAGCAGGACGAGCAACAGGACAAGCGGCAGCGGCCAGAGCCCGGTGGATCTGGCGGGCAAACGCTTCAGGCCTGGGCGCGTCTCTTCTCGAACCCACGCACGCCGCCGCCAGCTGGCAAGCAGAAAGGCAAAGGCAGCCATGCTCAGTAGCGCCAGTCCAGACTCAGCATCCAGGTTCGCGGCTGCTGCGGCATGTCCCAGAGGGTCATGCTGCCCGAACCGGCGGCCGCGTAATAGCGCCGGTCGGTGGCGTTGTAGAGATCGAGCCAGAGGGTCAGATCCTGATCGAGCAGACGATGCCAGCCGAAATGCAGATCCAGCACCACGTAACCCGGACTCGCGCAACGCTCGGGCGCTTTCTTGCTGCTTTTGCAGTGGGCGGCGGGCAGGCCCTGCGCGGTATTGGGTGGCTTCTTGCGGTCATTACTGACGCTGCCGATCCAGTTCAGGCGCGAGGTGATGCTCAACCGGTCACGATAGCGCAGGCTGGTACCGAGCTTGAGCTTGTATCGGGCGACATAGGGCAGCTTCCAGTCCACACCATCACCTTCATCGATCCGGCCGTCGACCCAGCCGGTACTGGCCCACAAATCGCCCATCCAGTTGCGGTCAAGCTGAAAACGCCATTGAGCGCTGAGATCGAGGCCGTATTGCTTCTGCTGGCCGACATTGAGTTTCATGTCGCTCGATTGCAGCACGGCGCCGGGAATGTAGTCGGACTGAGGGACAGGCTGGGTGCGGATCAGGTCGGTGATGCGGCTGTGATAGAGGTTGCTGATCAGATTGAGGTTGCGGGTGGGGCGCCACTCCCAGACCAGCCCCAGCGTCTCCGACTTTTCCGGCTTGAGGTTGAGATTCGGAATGCGGAAACCGTTGCCGAGATAATTGCCGTCCACATCCTGACTGCCATCGAAAGTACCGAAGGAGCCAAGGCTTTCCTCCGCAGATGGTGCGCGGAAAGCCTTGCCGTAGAGCACTTTGAGGATGTGCTGCTCCTGCGGTTTCCAGACCACACCCAGGCGGGGGTTGATCGCCGTGCCGTAGGAGGAGTGACGGTCGGCGCGAACACCGAGCGTGGTAGACAGGCGCTCATCCCACTGCGACAGCAGCTGGGCATAAGCAGAAGTATTGTGCCGGCTGCCGCTGAGGATGGGCATCGGCAAGCTGGTGTTCGGGTAGAGTACACCCTGGCTGCCCGGGCCGTGACCAGGATCGTACTTGGCCGGCAGCGAGCCGGCTTCAATCGCTTTCATGCGCAGGTAGCCGATGCCGGCCTGCAGTTGCTGTTGCGCGCTCAGTTGCCAGTTGATGTTCTGCTCAATGCTGATCCGTTCGCCGCGGCTGTAGGAATAGCCAGGCTGGAAGGCGCTGTAGACGTTGTTGTAATTCGAGCGCGGATCGACTTCCATCACCGAATAGTCGGCAATCAGCTGGGCACTGAGCTGGTCGGTGACGGCAAACTGGAATTTGCCGTACACCGTTTCGGAGGTGGTGAGCCAGCGCGCTTTCTCGTCATAACGTGCCGTGGCATAGGGGTCGACGGTGCTGGTCAGATTGGAGTAGTGGTGGCGGTAATAGCCGACGCTGAACAGCTCATCGAACTCGGCACGCAGGTAGAAGCTGTGGCTATCCTGCTTGCTGCGGTATTTCTCGCGCTCGGCAGCGGGGATGATGACCTGGCCGTTGAACACGGCGTCCACCTTCTGATATTCCTTGCGGTAATACTTGTCGAGCGGAGCGCGGTCGGAAGCTTGCCAGTGACCACTCATGAGGATGTTCAGGCCATTGTCGGCATTGAAGCGCAGGCCGAAATCGGTCTCGTGACTGTTGAAGCGGCCGCTGCCGGCACTGACCCAGGCACGATCGCCATCGCCGGTGGAGGTAATGATGTTGATCACTCCGGACACTGCATCCGCGCCGTAGAGGGCAGCCGCCGGTCCGTAGAGAAATTCGACTTGCTGGGCATGACGCAGGGACAGGTTCTCGGCCAGCGGATAGTTGCCGCCTGCCGGCTGAGTGATGCGGATGCCGTCGATCAGTACCAGCAGGCGATTCGGGCCGAGATTGCCGTTGATGGTGAACTGATTGAACTGCGAGGTCTTGGTGCCGCGCTGGAAATCAACTCCGGGCATGTCCGCCAGCAGGTCGGCAAGATTCTTGTAGCGCCGGCTGCGGATCTGTTCGGCGGTGACCACCATGATGTGAGCCGGGGTCTGATCACGGGTTTCGGTGTTGCGCGAAGCGGTGATCACTGGAATGTTGATCAGGGCGTCGAGCGACAGATCCATCAGCCCGGAAATGTCCTCGACTGCATGGGCCGGACTGGCGAGCAGGCTGCAGAGCAGCATGCGCCCGATGCAGGTTGGTGGCCTGACGGGCAGGCGGGCAGAAATGGGCCGGTGTCTGGTCATGCAAAATACCTTGAGCAGCATGGTGGTGTTGCGGATCGTGCTGCTGGATTGGTGAGTGAAATCATGTTGAGGCGCAGCACTTCAGAATACCCCCAACGCCAGACCGGCAGCGAAAGCTTCGCCCAGATCTTCGGCAGCCTGCAAGTGGTCGGCGCTGATTTCCTTGCGGGCAATGACTGCTTCGGCAACCTGTTTCCAGCCATAGCCGTTGGCGATGCGGCCGATTTCGCGTACCGCGCCGCTGCCGTCATTGCCGGCGCTGACAAACACGGCATACGGCAGGCCGGTGAGTTTGCCTTCGCAGGGATAGTAGGTGCGATCGAAAAAATCTTTCAGAGCCCCCGACATGTAGCCGAAATTTTCCGGGGTGCCCAGCAGCAGGCCATCGCAGGCGAGCAGATCTTCGGTGTCGGCGTCAAAGGCTCGCAGGCAGCGGACCTCGACCTCACGTTCCCGGCGGGCGCCACGCAATACGGCTTCGGCAAGTCGGGCGGTGTTGCCGGACTGGCTGTGAAAGACGATGAGCAGACGTTTGCGCGGATTCATCTGGATGAAGGCGGGTTTCAGCCGCCGGGTTTGCGGGTAGTGAGAAAGATACCGGCAAACACCAGCGCGATGCCGACAAAGTGATACCACAACGGGCGCTCGCCAAGGAAAATCGCCGCCAGCAGGATCGAGAACACCGGCATCAGATGGATGAATAGCGAAGCGCGCGCCGGGCCGACTGCCGCCACCCCGGCGTTGTAGAACACGTAGCCGAGAAAACCCGGAAAGATGCCGGTGTAGAGAATGCCGAGCACAGAAGCAGTACTGAATTCGATGTGACGGCCACTGCCAAGCTCCCAGGCATAAGCCGGAGCCAGTGCAGCCAGACCGATGAGGGTGAAGGTTGCCAGCAGCGGCATCGGGCTGACGCCCGCCGGACGCCGCTGCAAGCCGGCGGTGTACAACCCCCAGCTGGTGACCGCTGCCAGCATCCACAGATCGCCGGTATTGAGGCTCAGCCCGAACAGGACCTGCAGACTGCCCTGACTGACGATGGTGAGCACACCGAGCATCGAGATCAGCACGCCGCTGGCTTCATGGCGCAGCAGTCGCTTGCCGAACAGCAGCATCGCAAACGCGACGGTGGCGACCGGGATGAAGGAATTGATCAGCGCTGCGCTGGTGGCAGTGGTGTGCTGGAGAGCGAGATAGGCAAACGTGTTGTAGCCGCCCACGCCGAGCAGGCCGAGCAGCAGGACTGGCCGCCAGGCCGCGCGCAGCAGCGGCCACTGGCTGCGCAGCTCACGCCAGGCGAAAGGCAGCACCAGCAGGAAAGCGATCGTCCAGCGCCAGAAGGCGAGGGCGATCGGCGGCACATCGGCACGCAAGCCCCGTCCCATCACCATGTTGCCGGACCAGAACAGCGCGGTCAGCGTCAGCAGCAGATAGGGATGGGCAACAAGCTGAGAAGCAGGGCGAGAAGCGGACTTCATGTTGTTGTCATTGTGCGCATGACTGGAGCCGCCCATTGTATGGCAAAAGGACGGCAGGCTTGCCAGCGGCCGCTGCGCGGTGCAGAATCGGCCGCCTTTCCAGCGGTGCCATTCCTGATGTCCCTCACTCCCGAAGCCCGCAGCCTGCTTGACATGATCTACCGGGTCGATGCCCCGCGCTTTCACCAGCTGGGCCATGTGCAGGCACGCCATTCCTTCCAGAAATTGCAGTACGCCTTCCGTTCGCCGGCACCGGCGATTGCGTCTACGGTTGAAGTGCCGATGGCGCGGGCCGATGGCAGCGCCTTGCTTGGCCGTCTCTACCGGCCGCTGGGCAGCATCGCGGATGACGTACTGCCGCTGCTGATCTTCTACCATGGCGGCGGTTGGTGTGTCGGGGATGTGCCCAGTTACGATGTGCTGTGCCGTCAGTTGGCCAATGCTTCCGGTTGTGCGGTGCTGTCGGTCGATTACCGCCTTGCGCCGGAACATCCTTTTCCGGCGGCGGTCGACGATGCCGGCTTTGCCTTCGCCTGGGCGCAGGAACAGGCCGATCTGCTCGGCATCGACCCGGCACGCATTGCCCTTGGCGGCGACAGCGCCGGCGGCAGTCTGGCGATTGTCACCGCGCTGGCGGTCAGAGAGCACGATCTGCCTGCCGCCTTCCTGCTGCTGATCTATCCGTCGACCGACATTGTCAGCAAGCGGCCGTCGCGTCAGGCTTATCAGCAAGGCTATTTTCTTGACCTGGAAACCCTGGAGTGGTTTTTCAGCCGTTATTTTCCGCAGGGCGGCGAAGAAGACTGGCGCGCCTCACCGCTGCGCGCTTCCTCGCTGGCCGGTTTGCCGCCGATCTGTCTGCTGGCTGCCGAATACGACCCCTTGCGCGATGACGGGCAGGCCTTCGCCACTGCGGTGCGTGAGGCCGGCGGTGAGGTGGAGTGGATCGAAGCAGCCGGGCTGGTGCATGGCTTCATCACCCTTGGCAAGCTGTTTCCGGAAGCGGACGAGATCACTCGCGCGCTGGGCGAGCGGTTGGGCAAAGCGTTGGGGCGTCGCTGAGCGCCGCGCCGGCAGCACGCTCAGGAGCCGGCTGCGGCCAGCATCTCGTCACGGGTCTGGCGTGCGGTTTCGAGCAGTTGCTCGAGTGTTTGATGACCCTGTTCGCCGAGACTCGCTTCGAGCAGTTCGGGGCGGCGCCTGATGTTGAGCAGCACGGCAAACGGATTTTCGGTTTCTGCCGCCAGGGTGGCGAGAAAAACGACTTCCGCCAGCGTCTGCGGTGGCCACTCCGGTACGTTCTCGCCGCTGCTGCCAGTGCTCAGATCGCTGGCCTCGATGATCTCCAGCGGCAGTTCAAGCGCCTCCAGCACCGCGCGCTTGACCGGTTCGTCCCACAGCAGGACGAATTCGGCAAAGCGCTCGATCTCGCTTTCGAGGGCGGGATGACGGGTGGCCTTGGCAAGCAGGTAGAAGTGGCCGATGCTGACCATCAGTCCAGCGAGCAGGGCGGCATCCGGCGAGGGCAGTTTGTAATGGCGGGCAAAGGCATACGACCAGGCGGCGACATCAATCGAGTGCCGCCACAAGTCGGTGGCCAGCATGCGCATGCGCGGGGTGCGATGGTCACGGGCGAGCTGATCGGCAGCGACCGCATAGGCCAGACAGCGCAGGCTTGATGAGCCGATGCGGCTGATCGCTGCCGACACACTGGTCACTTCGCGCTGATAGGGGTTGAGCAGCACGGAATTGGCCATTTTCATCACTCGCGCGCTGAGCACCGGCTCGGCGCTCACGATCTTGGCCATGTCCTGCAGGGAAGAGCCTGGGTCATCGGCAACTTCCTTGATGCGCAAGGAAAGGTCGAACACGGTCGGGAAGGTCAGATTGCCGCCTTTGAGTTCGTCCTCGATGTCTTCCGTGAGCGTCTTGATCTGGGAGTCGAAGCTGTCCATGTCGTCTTGTCGGTTGAATGCCCGGTCAAGTGTATAGCTTTCCTCGCTTTCGTAGGGAATTGCTCTCATTTTCGACAGAGTCTGCGCCGATACTTGCCAGTCGGGCAGCCAGCGCATAGGCTCGACAACCCTGTCCGACTGCTCCTGAACCGGTCACATGATTTCACCTGCTGTCATTGTCCTTGCCCTGCTGGCGGTTTGCGTACTGTGCTTTGCCCTCAACCGTCCCCGCATGGATGTGGTCGCGCTTGGCGTCCTGCCGGTGCTGGTGCTGAGCGGAATTCTCAATGTACCGGAGGCGCTGGCCGGTTTCAGCGAGCCGAGCGTGATCCTGATTGCCGCCTTTTTCGTCATCGGTGAAGCGCTGGTGCGCACTGGCGTCGCTTTCCGGGTCGGCGACAGTCTGGTCCGCCATGCCGGCAACAGCGAAACCCGCCTGCTGGTCCTGTTGATGCTGGCGGTGGCCGGCCTGGGCTCGGTGATCAGCTCGACCGGAGTGGTGGCGATCTTCATCCCGATCGCACTCAGCATTGCGCAGCGGCTGGGCATCGACGTCCAGCGCCTGATGATGCCGCTCGCCTTTGCCGGGCTGATGAGCGGCATGCTGACCCTGGTCGGCACCCCGCCAAACCTGATCGTCAATGCCGAGCTGCAGCGCGGGGGAATGGAAGGGTTCGGTTTTTTTGCATTTACGCCGATGGGGCTGCTCATCCTTGCCAGCGGCGTGCTCTACATGCTGCTGACCCGCCGCTTTCTCGGCCGCGGAGAGCAAGGAGCCAGGGCCGAACAGCTCCGGCCGCGACGACGCCTGCGTGAATTGGTGGAGGACTACCAGCTTGGCGGTCGTGTTCGTCGCCTGCTGGTGGGCAATGCTTCGCCGATGGTGGGTCACAGCTTGCGCGCGCTCGAACTGCGCTCGCGTTACGGCGCGAACGTGATCGCTTTCGAACGCGCTCGCCAGTTTGGCGGCTTCACCCTCAGCACTTCTGCCGATCGCGAGATCGAGCCTGGCGACTACCTGCTGGTCGATTTTTCCTGCGATGAACAAGGCATCAACCGCTTCACGGTGGCGATGAATCTGCTGCGGCGCAATTTTCGCGAGGACTATTTCACCCAGACATCACGTGAAATCGGCCTGGCCGAAATTCTCATTCCGCCCGGCTCGAAGCTGATCGGCAAATCGATCATCGAATTGCGCATGCGTACCGAACGCGGTCTGAACGTGATGGGCCTGCGGCGCAATGGGCAGGCTCTGGGCGACAATTTTCCCAACGAACGCCTGCAGGCAGGCGATACCTTGCTGATCGTCGCCAAGTGGAAGGCGATTCGGCTGCTGCACGCGCGAGGACAGGATTTTCTCGTGCTCACGCTGCCGGCCGAACTGGATGATGTGGCGCCGGAGTCAGGACGGGCAGGGCATGCACTGGCCTGTCTGGCGCTGACCGTGGGGCTGATGATCAGCGGATTGGTGCCGAATGTGATTGCGGCCTTGCTCGGCTGCCTGCTGCTTGGCGCCTTGCGCTGCATCGACATGGACAGCGCCTACCGCAGCCTGCACTGGCCAAGCCTGATGCTGATCGTCGGCATGCTGCCGTTTGCCACCGCGCTGCAGAAAAGCGGCGCGATCGACATCCTGGTCGGCGGCATGCTCAGCCTGAGTGGCGACGGTTCGCCGCGGATGGTGATTGCAGTGCTGTTCGCCTTCACCGCCCTGGTCGGGCTGTTCATTTCCAACACCGCCACCGCCGCGCTGATGGCGCCGATCGGCCTTGGCCTGGCCGGACAGATCGGCGTGTCCCCTTATCCGCTGGCAATGACCGTCGCGCTGGCTTCTTCCGCCGCGTTCATGACGCCGGTGTCTTCGCCGGTCAACACCCTGGTCCTTGGGCCGGGGCGCTACCGCTTTGTCGACTTCGTCCGCCTCGGCGTGCCCTTCACCCTGATCGTGATGCTGATCTGCGTTGCCGTGTTGCCGCTGCTGTTTCCGTTCTGAACACCTCTGGCGGCCGTCGGGCAACATGGCCGGTTGGCAGGGCTTGTTGTATCCTGAGCCCTTTTGATCCACTGATTTGCATGCGATGAAGGTCTTCGGATTTGCCGGCTGGTCGGGTTCAGGCAAGACCACTTTGCTTGAAAGGCTCATTCCCTGCTTTACTGCGCGCGGCTTGCGTGTCGCAGTGATCAAGCACGCCCACCACGGCTTCGATCTTGACCGTCCGGGGAAAGATTCCTTTCGCCACCGCGAGGCGGGCGCCAGTCAGGTGCTGATGCTGTCGAGCGAGCGCTGGGTGCTGATGAACGAGTTGCGCGGTGCCCCCGAACCGAGCCTGGACGAACAATTGCGCCTGCTCGCGCCCGCTGATCTGGTGCTGATCGAAGGCTACAAAGCCGCCGCAGTGCCCAAGCTGGAAATCCATCGTCCGGCACTGGGCAAGCCCCCCTTGTGGCCGGAAAACCCGCACATCATTGCCGTGGCGAGCGATGTGGCGGCGAGCACCTTCGCCCAGCCCTGTTCGCTGCCGCTGCTGCCGCTCAATGAGCCTGAGCAGCTGGCGAGCTTCATTCTTGACTATCTGGAACGCGCAGAATGATGAAAGACAAGTTGCTCAGCTTTGAGGAAGCACGCGCCACCCTGCTGGCTGCGGTGCGACCGGTCACGGCGATCGATGAAGTCGATACCGGCGCCGCGCTTGGCCGGGTACTGGCGCGTGGTCTGCGTTCGGCGATCAATCAGCCGGCTTTTGATGCCGCGATGATGGACGGTTATGCAGTGCGCACTGCTGATCTGACGCAGGCCGGACAGCGTCTGCCGGTCAGCCAGCGCATTGCGGCCGGCAGTCTTGGCCACCGGCTCGCGCCCGGCACCGTGGCCCGCATCTTCACCGGTGCGCCACTGCCCGATGAGGCCGACGCGGTGGTGATGCAGGAGCTGTGCGAGCTCGATGGCGAGCTGGTGAAGTTCAACACCATCCCGCGCCCCGGTGAGCATGTCCGCCGTCTCGGGCAGGAAGTGAAGCAGGGCAGCGAAGTGCTGGCTGCCGGCTGCCGGCTCAAGCCGCAGCAGCTGGCGTTGGCGGCAGCGGTGGGGGCGGCGCAGCTGCCGGTGCTCCGCCGCCTGCGGGTGGCGCTGTTTTCCACCGGCAGCGAGCTGGTGATGCCCGGTGAGCCCCTGCCGCCCGGCCATATCTACAATTCCAATCGTTTCCTGCTGCGTGCCCTGTTGCAGTCGCTGGGCTGTGAAGTGGAAGACCTGGGCATCATTCCCGACGATCTGGCCCGTACCCGGGAAGTGTTGCGCATCGCTGCCGAAGGGCGCGATCTGGTGTTGAGCAGCGGCGGCGTGTCGGTCGGCGAGGAGGATCACGTCAAACCGGCGGTCGAAGCCGAAGGACGACTCGAACTGTGGAAGCTGGCGATGAAACCGGGCAAGCCGCTGGCCTTCGGTCAGGTGCATGGTGCTGCTTTCATCGGTCTGCCCGGCAATCCGGTTTCCAGCCTGGTCACTTTCCTGATGCTGGTGCGCCCGTTCATTCTCGCCAGTCAGGGCGTGACCGAAGTCCAGCCTCAGGCTTTCATGCTGCCAGCGGCCTTTGACTGGCCGCGGCCGGATCGGCGGCGCGAGTTCCTGCGCGTGCGCGTCAATGAAGCAGGGATGCTCGAACTTTATCCTGACCAGGGCTCGGCTGCGCTGCCGGCCACCGTGTGGGCCAGCGGACTGGCCGACATTCCGCCGGCTACGGTCATCGAGCGTGGTCAGCCACTGGCGTATCTGCCTTTTTCCAGCTTGCTGGACTGAAGTCTGCCGCAGGGCAGGGGTTTATTGAAAGGAGCGGGCACAATGCAGATCAGATTGCGCTATTTCGCCAGCCTGCGCGAACGGCTGGGGCTGGAGATGGAAGACCTGATGATCGTCGGCGGCGCGACAGTGGGCAGTGTGCGGGCGAGCCTGCTTGAACGGGGCGGAGAGTGGGCGGCGCTGGCCGATGTGCGGCGCATTCGCGCTGCGCACAATCAGCAGATGTGCGGCGAGGAAGTGGTACTCGACGATGGCGACGAACTGGCTTTTCTGCCACCGGTGACCGGAGGTTGAAGATGAGCGGACAGACGAAGTTTTCCGTCAGTGTGCAGGCCGCCGATTTCGAAGTCGGCGTCGAACTCGACCGCCTGCGGACAGCAGCGGAAGCTGCTGCTGCAAACCATGAGGGCAATGAGGGCAAAGCCGCCGCCAGCGTGGGCGCGATCGCCAGCTTTGTCGGTCATGTACGCAGCAGGGCAGGGGACGAGAGCATCGCTGCGCTCGAACTCGAGCACTATCCCGGCATGACTGAAAAATCGCTGACCGACATTCTCGCCCGGGCAGCAGAGCGCTGGCCGCTGGCCGGCGGGCGGGTGATTCACCGCTACGGTCGCCTGGAAGCCGGCGCCCAGATCGTGCTGGTGGCGATCGCCAGCGCACATCGCGGCGACGCCTTTGCCGCCTGCGAGTTCGTGATGGATTTTCTCAAGACTGAAGCGCCGTTCTGGAAAAAAGAGGAGGGCAGTTCGGGAGCGCGCTGGGTCGATGCGCGCGACAGTGACCAGACGGCCGCCGCACGCTGGCAGGTTTGACAGCGTGCGATAGGCGGATGGCAAGAAGCGGGCGGTGAACTGAAAAGGGCGCCTCACCGGCGCCCTTGTTGCTGAAGCAGCAAGTTCGGTTTGCCGCTTCGGCTTTACTTGCGGCCCTTGCCTTGCTGGGTGAAGGCGGAGAACGCTTCGGTCGACGCACGTGCCATCTGCTCGAAAGCCGAGCGGGTGGTGTCCATCGCGGTCTGCATCGCGCCCATGGCGTTGTTGTCGGCGATCGGCATGCCGCTGAACATCTTCTGCATGGCTTCGAACATGTCCTGGCTGCCGCTGCTCAGCTGCTCGCCCACCAACTTGCCGAAAGCGGCCTGGGTGGAGGCGGTGATCTCAGCGATTTCGCGGGCGCAGGAGAGCATGCGCTCGGTGGTGTCCTGTGCGTACTGGGCACGCAGCTGCATCAGGTCCTGGGGGTCTTTGGCTGCCGACTGGGCCTTGGCGTTTTCAACACCGCGCTCGAACAGCGACTTGGCGGCGCCGACCTGGATTTCCATGATGCGCTTCGAATTTTCAATCGACATCTGGGCGAGTTGCATCGCAGCTTCGATGTTCTTCTTCTGGAGTTCGTTGAATTGATCTTGCTTGCTGGCCATCGTGATTTTCTCCACGTGTTGTTCAATTTTAATGCGATTGTAATGAGCAAGGCGCGATCAGCGCCCCGGTCAGTGATGTCGAAAATTGATTCAGTCATCATGGTTGACCGAGCGCGCCAGCGAACTGGATACCCTCTCGCTTACTTCCCCCGCCTCTTTGACGACGATACCACAAGGCCGTCAGGGAGAAGTTTCCGCCAGCCAGATCTACACAGAAAACCGCTTTTTTGTTGCGCCGCAACAACGACTGCGGCGCCCCGAGCGGATCAGATCAGCCGCGGCCGGTCGGGGAGGGTGTTTGCCCCAGCCTGATCGGTCGCTTCGCTTACGGGAAAATGTTCGATCAGCAGCGCATGCATGGCATCGATCGCGGCCTGCATGCCAGCTTCCAGATCGGCACCGAGCAAGGGCGCAAGCTGATCGGTGAGCTGCTGCCAGGCAGCTTCATCCAGCTCCCGGGCCAGACTCCGGTCAGCAACCAGCTCCAGCCGGCGTTCGGCCAGCAGGACATAGATCAGCACGCCATTGTTGGCTTCACTGTCCCAGACCTGTAGGCGGGAGAAAGTCTCCAGCGCCCGCGTGGGCACAATCTCATCAAGTGGGCGCCCACGCAGCAAGGTCCACAGCACACTTGCCGGCAGGCTGGCTTCAACGCACAGACAGATCTGCCCGCTGTGCTGTGCTTCACTACGTGCCACCGCAGCTTCGAGGCGATCGAGACCTGCTTCGCCAAGACGACGACGGGCATCGCCCGCATCCAGCCAGAGATGGCGCCACAGCTGAGCCAGTTTTGCCGCGAAGCGGCGGAGCCAGCTTTCCATCACCATCTCCCCGAAGCGCCGCCGCCACCGAAGCTGCCACCGCCACCAGAACGAAAACCACCGCCAGAGCTTCCGCCCCAGCTACTACCGCCGCTGCGCGGACGACGGATCACCGGACCGCTGCTGCCCGAAAATGGTCCGCCGGGACCACCACCAAGGCCACTACCCGGGCCACCGCCGCCAAAAGCAGTGCCGAGAACATAAAGCAGGGTGACCAAGCCTGCCACCAGAGCAAGCAACAGGCCGCCACCGAGCAGGCTGGTGAAGCCCAACGCGCTGAAACCGGCAAGCATCGCGCCCAGCTTGCGGCCGAAAATACTGGCGGCAATCGAACCTACCACCGGTACGAAGAAGAACAGCAGGACGACGATGGTGGCGAAATCCGCTTCCACTGCGCTGTCAGCGGCCACTGGCTGCGGCAAGTCTTCGCCCTTGATCGCACTGATCATCGCGTCGACCCCGGCATTGATGCCACCAGCAAAGTCACCGCTGCGGAAAGCCGGGGTGATCAGACGATCGATGATCCGCCAGGCGAGCAGGTCGGGAATCGCCCCTTCGAGCGCCCGGGCGACTTCGATGCGCAGTGTCCGGTCATCTTTGGCGACCACCAGCAGCGCACCATCGCCAAGCTCGCGGCGGCCGATCTTCCATTGATCGGCGACCCGCCAGGCATAGGCGGCGATGTCTTCCGGCGCAGTGGTGTCGACGATCAGCACCACCAGCTGACTGCCGTGCTCGCGCTCGAACCCGGCGAGCTTGTCCTCAAGCGCCTGCCGTGCCGGAGCCTGCAGCAGACCACTCTGGTCCATCACCCGGGCGCTGAGCGCAGGGATGGCTTGCACGGCAAATGCCAGCTGGCTGCCAAGCAACAACAGCAAACCGAGCAGCAAGGTGCGCAAACCTGCCAATGACATGCCTGAGTAGGCAGGCCGGAGCAAAGCCATCATTTGCCGAAATCAACTTTGGGCGTCGTGGAAATCTCCGCCTCATTGGCGACGGTGAAACCGGCTTTGGGCCGGTAGCTCAGGATCATCGCGGTCAGGTTGGTCGGAAAGCTGCGCGCGAGGATGTTGTACTCCTGGACGGCCGCAATGTACTTGTTGCGTGCCACGGTGACGCGGTTTTCCGTGCCTTCCAGTTGCACACGCAGATCCTGGAAGCCCTGATTGGTTTTCAGGTCAGGATAATTTTCGGACACTGCCAGCAAAC